>DATFPZ010000264.1:0-16650 GCA_035264545.1 Acidimicrobiia bacterium | reverse complement strand
AGTGCCGTGCAGGCGTGCGACGCGAGCCGCGACGTAGAGCAACGTGCTGCCGAGGAGCCACCACGCGGCAACGAGGGCCGCGAGCCGAACGCCGGCGAGGAGAACCTCTTCGCTCGGAGTCTGCTGCAGCCACCGGCTGAGGTCGTGACGGGGGATCGCGAAACCCTCGACGCCGCCGAGGCGATGCAGCGCGACGACCGCGATCACCTCGCCGGCGACGAGCAGGGCGAGCACCCGGCGCGCTTTCCGGCCCTCCTCCACGCCCGCACCGTACGCCGACGCCGTGAGGCGTGTCAATGCGTCAGATGACGTCCGATGGACATCAGATTGTGCTCCGAAGACCGGCGCCCGGCTAGAAGTCGGGCGGGGCGTAGTAGTGCTCGGGGCCGGCGGCCTTGATGTCGCTGAGCCAGTCGCCGTCGTAGAAGTCGGTCGGGCCCTGGATGCCGGGGGAGACGAGCTCCCACGCGTTGCGCTTGTACGTCCAGTTGTCCGGCTGCAAGCGGTGGGCGGCGCGGAAGTGGGCGCGGGCGTCGTCGACGTGACCGGCGTGATGCAGGTGCTGGCCGAGCTCGAACTCGGCCGCAGCCTCGGCCACGGCGGGCGGGCGCGGCGCCGACTTTCGCACGACCTCGTCCGGGGTGAGCGCGTACTCGCTGGCGGCTCCGTGCTCCACCCAGTCGCGCAACGCGTCCACGTAGTGGTCGGCGTCGAAGCGCGGGATGCGCTTGACCTGCTCGAGCATGTCGCGGATGTGGGCATCGAGATCGTCGGGAAGGCCCTCGGGCGCCTTGAGCTTGCTGAAGTCGTAGCGCTCGACGGCGGCGGTGTGCGGAGGGCGCACGATGATGCCGTTCTCGTCGACCCAGAGCGCCGTCGGGACGTTGACCACGCCGAGCAGCTCGTCGAGTCGGTGCGAGGTGTCGACCAGCTGCGGATGCTCGGCGCCGGAACGCTCGATCCACGACCGGGCGGCATCGACCTCGAGGTCGAGTGCGACCGTGACGATCTCGAGGCCGTGCGGGTGGAGCTCAGTGCGCAGTTGCCGCCACACGGGCAGCGCCATGCGGCATCCTCACCACGACGCCCACGCCGCGATCAGAACCTTCTCGCCGCGGAGTGACGCGAGGTCGAACGGCCGTCCGTCCACGTCGGCGAGGACGATCGACGGCAACTGGGCCGATGCGAGGACGCGATCCCCGGCTTCCGGTCCGAGCGCCCACAGCTGGTGGCGGTCGTCGTGGACGAGGGGCATGCCGAGCCGCTCGGCGACCACCGTGACGTCGACCACGCCGTCGGCGTCGGAGCCGTCCGGGAGCGGAACGCACCGGTCGCCCTTGCAGAGACCCTCTGGTTTCAGCTCCCAGCCCGTCTGCCGCTCGAGCTCCCCGGGAGTGATGTCCAGCCGGTCCACGATCACGCTTGCACGCTAGCTCGCCGTGCTACGTTCCCCGGCGTCCTCGACGAGGGGGTTTTCGGAATGGTCCTGGCATCGGCCCTCGACATCTTCTCCCGGTCAGGGTTCTCGTACCTGTCCCGGTGGACGCATGTCTTCGTCGGTATCACGTGGATCGGGCTGCTGTACTTCTTCAACTTCGTGCAGGTGCCCGCCTACGCCGAGATGGAAGCAGCGGCCCGCAACAACGCGATCGACAAGCTCACATCCCGTGCGATGTGGTGGTTCCGCTGGGCGGCGGCCGCCACGCTCGTCAGCGGGATCCTGCTCATCATCTTCAACGAGCAGTACGAGAACGACTTCATCAAGAGCCCGGGCGGCGTCGCGATCTACGCCGGCGTCCTCCTGGCACTCGCGATGTTCCTGAACGTGTGGCTCGTGATCTGGCCGAGCCAGAGGAAGGTGATCGCCAACGCCCGGAACGTGCAAGCGGGTGGTGAAGCCGATCCGGCGGTGCCGGCGGCGGCACGGAGGGCGGCGCTCGCCTCGCGCCAGAACACGATCTTCTCGCTGCCGATGCTGATCTTCATGGTCGGCACGAGCCACTTCCCGTACGACAGCGCAATCGATTCGTCGGGCAGCAAGCGGGCGACGTTCTGGATCATCTGGATCGTGATCTTCGCCCTGTTCGAGATCAACGCGCTCGGGCTGGTGGGAACGAGCCCCGGCGGCACCAGGATCATCTACGACAGTCACCGCAACGCGATCATCACGTCGTTCGTGTACGCCGCGGTGGCGATCATCCTCTTCTCGTACATCCTGACGAGCTGAGCATCCGGAGGGCGCCGCAGCCCGCGGTGCGCTCAGAGGCCGATGAGGTCCGCGACGCGCGCCCGGTGCTGCGCGGCGTTCCCGAACAGCAGCGAGCTCGACTTCACGCGGCGAACGTACAGGTGCATGTCGTGTTCCCACGTGTAGCCGATGCCGCCGTGGATCTGGATGCCCTCCTTGGCGAGCAGCGCGGCGCAGTCGCCGGCCGCCGCCTTCGCCGTCGACGTCGCCAGCGCCCGTCGGTCGTCATCCTCGGCGATCGTGAGCGCAGCGAAGTAGCTCGTCGCGCGGGCACGTTCGAGGGCTACGAGCATGTCGGCGAACTTGTGCTTGATGGCCTGGAAGGACCCGATCGGCGCGCCGAACTGCTCGCGCTGCTTGACGTACGACAGCGTCATGTCGAAGATCGCCTGGGCGGCGCCGACGGTCTCGACCGCCAGCGCGGTCGTCGCCAACTCGACCGCCCGACGAACCGCCGCCGCCGTTGCCGGCCCTGGCGCGCCGAGCACGCGGTCGGCGCCGATCCGGACGCCCTCGAGCGTGACGCGGGCGAGCGGGCGGCTCGGGTCGAGTGCATCGATCGGGTCGAGCCGGACGTCGGCGCGGGCGACGACGAACGCACCCACGCCGTCATCGCCACGCGTGCCGGGCGTCCGGGCGATCACCGCGATCTCGTCTGCCGTCGACGCCTCGATAACCGTCTCCTTCGAACCTTCGAGCACGAAGCTGTCGTTGTCCGGCGTCGCCGTCGCAGTGACGTGGCCGGTGTCGGCGCTGCCGCTCTCCTCGACGAGTGCGAGCGTGCCCGTGAGCTCGCCGGTGGCGATCCCGCCGAGGAAGCGCTCCTGCTGCTCGCGTGAGCCGGCTTCGGCGACGACGGGCGCGAACTGCGTGACGGTCGGTACGAAGGGCCCCGGTGCGATCACCCGGCCGAGCTCCTCGACCACGACCGCGAGCTCGACCGTGCCCATCCCGAGCCCGCCGGCGCGCTCGGGAACGGTCAGCGCCGGCCACCCGAGCTCGACCATCTGACTCCAGAGGGCGTCGGGAGCTGTCCCCTTCTCGACGACCTCGCGCACCAGGCTGATGGGACACTCACGGGCGAGCATGGCGCGGACGCCGTCGCGTAGCTCGTCCTGCTCGGCTGTGAACTCCAGGTGCACGGTGACCGCGCTCTCTCAGAAACCTGACGGCCGTGTCACCGTATCGGCTGCCCGGAATCGGTCACAACCTCGCGCAGCGCGCGCCGATCGACCTTCTCCATCGGCGTGAGCGGGAGCGACTCGACGACTCGGAGCGCCTCGGGGAGCTTGTACGGCGCGAGGTGCGGCGCGGCGAACTCGCGCAGTTGCGCGAGCGAAGGTGGCGCGGTGGCGTCGCGCGGGACGATGACGGCAACGCCGATCTCGCCCATGACCGGGTCCGCGACCGGCGTGACCGCCACGCCCGCAACCGCGGGGTGCGTCGACACCACCGCTTCGACCTCGACCGGGAACACGTTGTACCCGCCGCGGACATACATCTCCTTCGTGCGACCGACGAGCCGGAGGCGCCCACGGTCGTCGACCCAGCCGAGATCGCCGGTGCGTACGAATCCGTCAGCTGTGAACGCAGCCCGGGTGGCTTCGGCGTCGCGCCAGTACCCGCTCATCACGGCGGGGGAGCGGAGGCACACCTGTCCGATCTCGCCCGGCGTGACCGGCCGGTCGTCGTCGTCCAGGACGCCGAGCTCGATCGCGGGATGGGGCCGGCCGACGCTGACGATGGCATCCTCCTCGGGGTCATCGAACGCGGTGCCGAGGCCGATCCCGGCTTCGGTGCACGAATAGCGCGTCGCCAGCGCGGCCCGGAAGCGGTCGCGCGCCTCTCGCGCCAGACCGGGCGTGATCGGCCCGCCTCCGACTACGAGGAAGCGCACGCTGTCGAGGTCATAGGCGTCGAACTCGGGCTCCCGGAGCATCAACGCCAGTTGCGTGGGGACGCCGGCGATGGTCGTCATTCGATGGTCGACAGCCAGCTGGAGCGCGTCCGCGGCACGCCACCGCCGCATGATGAAGCTCGTACCGCCGCGCCGCAGGTTTCCGGGCAGCTTCGTCATGAACCCGAGGTGCGCCATCGGCGTACCGACCGCGCTCCGGCCGCCGTTTCCCCACGTGTCGCCGACGTCCGTCTCCGTGATGAACGCGAGCTGGCGGTTGCAGTACAGCGCGCCCTTCGGCAAACCGGTCGTGCCCGACGTGAACACGATCGCGACGGGCCGATCGGGTTCGTCCGCAAGCGCAGGCGGCGACTCATCCTTCGTGCGCAGCTCGTGGAGCATCGCATCGGGCTCGTGCGCGGGGGCCACGGTCTCGACGTGCGAGACGCCGTCAGGCTCGAGCCCCGGCGCCGCAAGCACCAGACGCGGTGCGGCCGTCTCGAGGAGCGCGTTCCGCTCGGCTGTGGTGAGGCGGTCATTGACGCCGGCGGTGATCGCACCGAGCTTGGCGGCCGCGAGGTACGCGACCGGATATTCAGGTGACGGAGGCAACACGAGCGCAAGGACGTCTCCGACTTTGAGGCCACGCCGCTCCAGCCCGATCGCGAGCTCGTCGGACACGCGGTCGAGATCGCGATAGCTCAGCGCCCAACCGTCCGGGGCGACGTAGGCGGTAGCATTTCCAAACCGTCGGGCAGCTTCGCGTGCGATCGTGGGGAGCATCGTGGCGAGATCGTACAAGTCGGCGGACGAAATCCGGTCCGCGTCCACCCGTGACGGGTTGTCCGGGACCCCGGCACAGCAGCGTGAGCTGCGCGCGCAAGGGCGGCGGACGATGCGCAAGCTCTTCGACGCCGGCATGCGCGTCTTTGCCGAACGGGGGTACCACGCCGCTCGGGTCGACGACATCGTCCGCGCCGCTCGAACCTCACACGGGACGTTCTATCTCTACTTCGCCAACAAGGAAGACCTGCTGCGCGCGCTGGCAGTGGACTGCGCGGACGACCTCGCCAAACTCGCCGACCGCATCGGGCCGATCACGCCCGACGAGCAGGGTTTCGGCGAGCTGCGCGCGTTCCTCGCCGAGTTCGTGGCGACATACCGCCGTTACGGCCCCGTGATTCGCGCCTGGATGGAGGATCAGGTCGCAGATCCGGACGTCGACCGCCTCGGTGTGAAGGCGTTCACGGCGATCGGGGCGCGGTTGGGTCAGCGCATGCGTGAGGTGGGCGCCGACATCGTCGACAACGAGACCGCCGCCGCCGGCGCGCTCATGGCGATGCTCGAGCGGTTCAACTACGCGCTCGTGTCACGGCGCCTGATCGTCGAGGACGACGCCGTGCTCGACACCCTCGCCCACATCATCCACCGAGGCTTCTTCGGCGCGCCGGCGCGCTGACACCCCGCCGCGGCGCGCGGTTACTGGACCGGCTGGTCGGGCCGGTACTTGAGGCGGTGGACGATGATCGGCGACTCGTCGTCCGGCACGAGCACCTCGACGTCGGCGTTGACCTGCCGGTCGTCCTCGTCCTGCTCCTTGACGACCAGGATCGGCTCGTCCTCCGTCAGCGTCTCCACCGGTTCGTGCTCGTTCTCCTTCGGGGGCGGCGTGAACACGAGCACGGTGATCTGCCGGTCGCCCTCGCAGATGTACACCTGGAAGCGATTCTCGTTGGCGCACACCCAGAGGGACTCGATCGGTTTGCGAGCCGCCTGCGCGCGCTTGATCGCCTCGCGGTAGCCGGCGCGCAACACCTCCTCGACTCGCTTCCCCCGCCACCAGTCACCCAGCCAGTGGTTGCGAAAGTGGTTCGCGTCACCGCCCTTCAGCTCGGCGCGCAGCCCCGAACCACGATCGGCATGCTTCTCGGCCAAGTCGCCGAGCGGCTGGTCGATCCGCCCCAACGCCGCCTCGTAGGCGGCCATGTACTCGGCCTCGCTCCCGCCGAACTGTCGGTCGAGCATCAAGAACTGATAGCCCTTCCCAACGAAGTATCCCGGCATCGACGGCATCGGTGGCTCCTCTCTCAGGTTGCGCTCTTGCTCCCCAGGACGGCGAACACGTGGTGCGGATCACTGACCCCCTTGAACTGATGCAGGCCTCGGTCGACGAACTGCACCGACGTTGACGAGCGCGCAAGGCTTCGCACCGTATCCGAGACGAGCGTCTCGCCCGGCGGAGCCGCGTCGCACACCCGCGCCGCGATGTTCACTGCACCTCCGTGGACCGCGGACCCGATCCGCAGGACGTCACCGGCATGGATCCCGACGTGGAGACGGAAACCGGTGGCGCGTGCGCACTCATGGGCTCGGATCGCGCATTGGATGGCGTGCGTGCCGGAGGAGAACACGGCAACGACGCCGTCGCCGAGCGTGACGCCCTCGATGTCCTCGCCGCTGCTTTCGCGGACCGCCCGGCGCACCGCTCGCTCGAACTCGCGCGCCTTCGTCACGTACGCGGCGTCGCCGAGCCGTTCCGTGAGGGCGGTCGAGTCGACGATGTCGGTGAACAGGATCACCGCGGTCTCGGCGCCGACGGCCGGCGCCGCCGTGACCGCTTCGCCGGAGAGGCTCGTCAGGAGCTCGGCGGCTTGCTGCTCGAACGCGGGCATGTCGAGCTCGTCGAAGAGCGCGCGAGCCAGGGTGGCGAGCTCCAGTGCCTCGGTGGTCGGGGCCCGATCCCCACCCGAGAGCAGCCGCGCCAAATCGAGATAGACGCGTCCGAGCTCCGGGCGTAGGCCGAGCGTCGTCGCCCGTGACATCCCGGACCGCAGCAATTCCTCGGCCTCGTCGACGCGCCCGAGACGTCGAGCGACGATGGCGCGTACCCGGTCAAGGAGGAGGACGGGGCCGTCGGACAGGACCATCCCGCGCTCGGCCGCCCGCGCCAGCGCCGGGCCCACGCGATCGAGCGAGAGATCGACATCGACGAGGTCGGCGATCTCGGCCAGTGTCGCGAATCGGCCGACCGTACCGAGTGCCACCGGCCAGCGGGCGGCGACGCGCTCGGGGCGCGCGAACACGGCCTGGCGCACCTCGTCGTGCTGCCCCGCGTGGGCCCGAACGAGCTGGCGGAGCAACCACGTCGCCTCGGCGTACAGCTCGGCGTCGTCGTCCTCGACGAGCTTGTCGACGGCGGATTCGGCAAGTCCGTACGCCCCGCGGAGCATGCGCCCATTCGCAAGCGCAGGAAGGAACAGTGACGCGCTGTAGCCGTAGCGGGACACTCGCGACGCCAGCCACGCTTCGTCGGCGGCGCGTTCTGCGCCCCGGAAATCGCCGCGGCCGACGCGCAGGGCCACCTCGACGGCGAGACCGAGGCTCCGCTCGGCGATGTCGCCGCTGGCCTGGGCGCGCTCGTCCGCCAGGCTGGCGTTCCGGGCCGCGCCGTCGCCGTCGCCCAGCCACAGCTGGGTGAGCGCGATGCGGGGGAGCGGGAGCGCTTTCACCCACGGATCTTCGGCAGCACGCGTGTGCTCGAGACCGTCCTCGAGGTGCGCCAGCGCGTCCGTGAGACGCAGCCCGAGCCAGTCGATGACCGCGAGCGCGACGTATGCCCGCGTGCACGCCTCGTGCTCGCCGACGGACGACCCGATCGAGACGGCGCGGTCTGCGAACTCACGCCCGCGCTCGACGTCGCCCTGGAGCCACAGCGCATCCGCCATCTGAGCGAGGAGACGGGCCTGGAGTCCGGGGTCGTCGAGATCGGCGAGCGCGGCCTCCAGCGGCTCGAGCGCCACGCGCGTGCCGAAGCGCCCCGCGGTGAGCACCGCCCGGGTGCGGTCGGTGAGCGCGCGCGCGACGCCACTCGGGTCGGACGCCGCTCGGTACGCAGCTTCCGCCCGTTCGAGGTAGATCCGGCTCGGCACGGGATCGCTGTTGCGATAGAGCGCGACGCCGGCCCGGTAGGCGAGGTCGGCGATCTCACCCGGTGGCGACTGCCGGCGCGCCGCGGCCCGGGTGGCAGCCTCGAAGCAGCGCGCCGCCTCGTCCCAGGCCAAGAGCGCCCACGCGCGGTCGCCGCCGGTTCGCGACCAACGCAGCACAGTGGTGGGATCGGCGCGATCGCCGGCGTCGCTGAGATGCCGGGCGATCTCGATGGCGTGATGCTCGGAGTTTGGAGCCGTCTCCAGCGAGCTCGCGACATCGAGGTGGAGCTGCTGACGGCGCGCGGTGGAAGCATGCGTGTACGCGGCCCGGGCGTACAGCGGATGCGCGAAGCGGTACGCGTCTTCGTCGCGCTCCAAGATGCCGTGCGCCACCGCGTCCACGAGATGCTCCATGACCGTGTCCGGCGGGACGTGGCCGGCGTCGACCACTCGGGCGGGATCGAAGCGGTCACCGAGGACAGCAGCAAGGGTGAGCGTGTCCTGCGCCGGTCCCGCGAGCTCGGCGAGACGCTCGGCGACGGCATCGGTGATCTCGCGCGGGCCGGCGGTCTCGAGCGCGACCATGCTGGGCTCACGTCGCTGCTCGTCGCCCCGGGCGAGCTGGTGGACGACGTTCTCGATGAAGAGCGGATTGCCGCCGGCGACTCGGTACACGGTGTGCTCGATCTGGCGCGTCGAGTCCGGGAGTCCGAGGGAGCGCACCATCTCGCCGGCCTCTTCTTGCGGGAGTGGCCGGAGCACGATCTGGTGACAGATCTCTTCCCGCTGGAGCCGCTGGACGTCGTCCGACAACCGGGAGCCGGCAGCGTCCCGGTACGTCGCGGCAAGCATGACAGCCACCGGCTCGCTCATCGCGGTGTCGGCGATCTCCAACGCCAGGTGCGTGAACAAGTCGAGCGACGCGCGGTCGGCCCAGTGGAGATCGTCGATGACGACGAGGAGTGGGCGGCGTTCCGCGAGCCGGATCGTGGCCGCGGCGACGGCGACGAAGGCGCGCGTCTGCTCCAGTTCCCGGGGTCGGGTACCGCTCGCCGGCGGGCTCTCCGCATCGTCGCCGAGCAGCCGCTCGATGACGGCTGCGTGCCGGCTCAGTGACGGGTCCTCGCGGGCCAAAAGCTGCAAGCGCGGGAGGAGCGACGCCGCGAACGGCAGGTACGGGAGGTCGAGGTGCTCGCGGCACCGGCCCGTGCACACCTCCATGTCGCGGCTCGAGGCTGTGCGTTGCACTTCGCGAAGGAGCCGTGACTTCCCTATTCCGGGCTCGCCGGAGATCAGGACCAGTTGCGGTTGGCCGCTCCGGATGTCGTCGAGGCGCTCCTCGAGCCACTCGCGCTCGTGGTGTCGATTGACGAACGGACGAATGCCCGTCGTCTCCTGCCTGACCACTGCAACCCCCAACTCGCTCGGACCCGGAAGGGTAAGTCATTCGGAGCCGGCAGGCCCTCACATCTCGCTGCGGCGACTCCAGGTGCCGCGGAGCTCGAAGACGTACTGGTCGGGGAGCACGGCCAGGCGCAGCGCGACGTCGTCGCAGTGAGGACACCGCAGGACGATGCCGGCGCCGCGGTAGCTGCGATGCGCGCCGGCCGGGTTGCGATCTCCGCACGACTGGCACGTGCGCTCGAGCGTCGTGAACTCGGCGACGAAGATCTCCTGGAGGATCCCGGCGATCGCGTTGCCGTCGGTGTGCTGCTCGATCGCGTTCGTCATGATCCCCCTGTCGGTCCGAAGCGCTCGGTCTTGATCGCGTGCGGGTCGCGCCCGAGCTGCACGAGCAGATCGGCGACGTGCTCGACGAAACCGGTCGGGCCGCACACGAACACTCGTTGCTGCTGCGGTCGGTCGGCGCCGAGCTCGCGGAGCATGTCGACGGTCACGCGCCCGACCCAGCCTGCCCACCCCGGCGGCTGCTCGCGGGTGAGCGTGTAGCGCACGGTGACCCCGTGCTGGTCGTGCGTTGCGAGCTCGTCGCGGTACAGCACGTCCTCCCACGATCGCGCTGACACCAGCACTGTCGCCGCCGCGTCGCTCGCCGCCGCAGCGCGATGGCGCAGCATCGCCATGAGCGGGACGAGCCCGGAGCCGCCGGCGAGCAACAGGAGGGGACCGCCGTCGACAGCCTCCCAGGTGAAGTAGCCACCGATCGGGCCCCGGAGCTCGAGCGGATCGCCGGGCCGCAACTCGTTGGTCAGATACGGCGAGACCTCACCGTCGTCGATGCGTTCGATCGTGAGCGCGAGATGCAGGTCTTGCGGTGCCGACGCGATCGAGTACGAGCGCTCCGCCTGGTAGCCGTCCTCGGCGGTCAGGCGCACGTCGACGTGCTGTCCGGCGAGGTGGCCGGGCCAATCCGGCACGTCGAGGATCAATGTCGTCGCGTTCGGCGTCTCGGGTTCCAACCGGGCGACGGTCGCGACGCGCCACGTCAACGGCGCTAGTCGCTCCAATACCTCTGTTCCTTCCAGGGGTCACCGCGGTTGTGGTACCCGTTCGTCTCCCAGAAGCCGGGCTCGTCGTGGTCGAGGAGCTCGAGCCCGCGAACCCACTTCGCGCTCTTCCAGAAGTAGAGGTGCGGGACGAGCAAGCGCGCCGGCCCGCCGTGCACGGGGTCGAGCGGCTCGCCGTCGAACTCGTAGGCCACCCAAGCCTGCCCGTCCGTGACGTCGGCGAAGGGGAGGTTCGTCGTGTAGCCGCCGTCGCAGAATGCCGACACGAACTCGGCGGCGGTGTCGACGCCCTCGAGCAGGATGTCGACGGAGACGCCCCGCCACGCGGTGTCGAGCTTGGACCACTTCGTCACACAATGGATGTCGGTCCGGATCTCTTCACTCGGGAGCGCGAGGAACTCCTCCCACGACCATTTCGCCGGCTCGTCGACGGCGCCGCTGATCGAGAACGTCCAGTCGTCGAGAGAGACCGAGGGCGTCGGCCCCGCCGAGAGCACGGGGAAGTCGTCGACGACGTACTGGCCGGGCGGGATCCGGCTCGGATCGACGTCCCGTCGCCGCCGGCCGCCGAACCCACGCGAGATCAGCGGGCTCATGCCGTCACGATACGTGTCAGACGCAAGCGTTGTTTGGAGGCCGAAGGCGGCGGGTAAGCGTCCGCGGCCCCGTCTTCGACCGCGAGGAATTCGCATGTTGGCCGTTACCGAGAATGCAACGTCCGTAATTCAGCAGCTCACAGATCGCCCTGAGCTGCCCGACGGCGCGGGACTGCGGATCGCGACCGCCGACGAGTCGCCGAGTCTGACGGTTGCCCCCGCAGGCACCCCCGAAGAAGGCGACCAAGTCGTCGAGAGCGAGGGCGCGCGTGTCTTCCTCGAAGCGGAAGCGGCGGAGATTCTCGACGACAAGGTGCTGGACGCCCGGGTGAACGACTCGGGAGGCGTCGAGTTCCTCGTCGCAGCGCAGTCGTAACGATCGGGGTCGGGGAGCTCAGACCTCTCCGACGACGTGCGAGCTGTTGACGGTTACGCGGTAGCCGTCCGGATCACGCACGGTGAACGACGCGTGAATGTGCCCGCGCTCGATCGGTGACGGACCGAGGCCGCGCGCCTTCCAGTCGGCGTACGTCGCGTCGAAATCGTCCACCATCAGGTCGAATGGCGCGTCGGCGCCCTCGGGAGGTGTCCCGGGCACGAGGACGAGGTGCGTGCCTCCTCGCAGCTCGAGAACGGCGACGTGCTCGTTTCGTTCGACCTCGCGCATGCCGAGGTCGTGCCAGAAGTCAGCCGACCGATTCACGTCGTTGACAGAGAGCACGGCGTGACCAATCCAGACCGGCGGGCGTCCCTCCATCGCTCCCCTCCTCGTCGTCGTCCTACTCCACCCCGAGGATCGCCGTGCTGGCCGACGAGAACCAGCCGCCGGTCCCGTTCACACACGCGAGCCGTGCGTCCGCCACTTGCCGGCCTGCGGCCTCGCCGCGCAGCTGCCGCACCGCCTCGACGAGCAAGAAGATGCCCCGCATCCCGGGGTGACAGGCCGACAGGCCGCCGCCGTCGGTGTTGGTCGGGAGCGAACCATCGACGCGCATGGTGCCGCCCTCGACGAACGGACCGCCTTCGCCCTTCTTGCAAAAGCCGAGTGCCTCGAAGCTGAGCAGCACCATGGGCGTGAAGGCGTCGTAGATCTCGCACACGTCGATCTCGTCCCGGGCGACGCCGGCACGCTCGAACGCGAGGCTCCCGGCGCGTGCCGCCGGCGACTCGGTGAAGTCGTCCCACTCGCTCATCGTGGTGTGGGAGACGGCCTCGCCCGTGCCGAGCACCCATACCGGACGCGTCGGCAGGTCGGGGGCGCGCTCCTCCGAGGTGAGTACGACCGCGCCACCGCCGTCCGACCGGATGCAGCAGTGCAGCGTCGTGAGCGGGTCGGCGATCGGTGGCGAGGCGTTCACCTCCTCGATGGTGATCGGCTCCCGGTAGTACGCGTCCGGGTTGAGGGACGCGTTGTGCCGCGTCGACACCGCGATCTCGGCCAGCTGCTCGATTTCGGTGCCGAACTCGTGCATGTGGCGCCGCGCTGCCATCGCGTACTTGGCGATCAATGTGTGACCGAACGGCGCGTCGAATTGCACCGGTCCACTGCTCCCGAACGAAAGGTTGGCGCGGCGGTGGCGCCGTTTCAGATCCGCCCGGGCGGTCGAGCCGTACGCGAGCACGACGACCTCGGCGTGGCCTTCGGCGATCGCGGCCGTGGCGTGCTCGACCATGAACTCCCACGTGCTCCCGCCGACGCCGGTGCCGTCGACCCACGTGGGCCGGAGCCCGAGGTACTCGGCGACCTCGATCGGCGCGAGCAGGCCGGTGCCGCAGGAAGCGAACCCGTCGACGTCGCGCTTCTGGAGGCCGGCGTCGGCGAGGGCTCGGCTCGCAGCCTGATAGTGGAGCTCGAACGGCGATTTGTCGTCGACGCGGCCGCAATCCGACAGCGCGGCCCCGACGATCGCGACGCGCCGGCCCATCTCGCTCGCTATCTCGAGCGCCAGTCGATGCGCGTGCCCGACTCGAACAGCTTCTGCCCGGCGGCGATCGAGTCCTGGTTCGTGCCGAGCCCGACGTACGCGTACCCCAGCCGTAGGGCCTGGCGGTGACCGAGCTCGCGTGCGCCCCAGATGGCGCGGACGGTGCCTTCGATGGCGAGGGGCGGTTGCGACGCGATCGCGTTCGCCGCCCATGCCGTCCGCTCGTGCAGCTGATCTTTGGGCGCGACCTCCGAGACGAGCCCGATCTCGTACGCCCGGCGGGCCGACAGCCGCTCGTAGTTGCCGAGGAGCGACAGCCGCATGATCTCCCCGAACGGCATGATCCCCGACATGTGGATGGGCTCGAAGGCGGCCGTCATGCCGTACGTGACGTGCGGGTCGAAGAACGTGGCGTGCTCGGCGGCGACGATGAACTCGACCTCGCCGAGCATGTAGAAGGCGCCGCCGCAGGCGATACCGTTCACGGCCGCGATCACGGGCTTCCAGAGGTCGGAGCTCTTCGGGCCGATGTTGTCGCCGGGGTCGTTGAACATGAACGGCGTGCTGCCGGAGCCGACGACGTCGGGATCGGTGGTGTCGTCGCCCGCCTCACCCATCTGCTCCATGCGGTCGATGCCGGTGCAGAAGGCCTTCTCGCCGGCGCCGGTGAGGACGACGCAGCGCACGTCGTCGTGGCGGCGGAGCCCACGCCACAACGCGTGCAGCTCGCGCTGCATGAGCGAGTTGAACGCGTTCAGACGGTCCGGCCGGTTGAGCGTGACCCAGGCGACGCCGTCGCGCTCCTCGTAGAGAAGCGTCTCGAAGTCGGTGTCCACTCTCGGAGGCTAACGCTTCTGCTGTGCAGCGATGCCGGGGTTCACCGTGTGGAAGACGTACTTGTTGAGGATGGTGCCGACGTCGGCGGCATCCCAGCGAGCGGGCTTGTCCTCGTTGTCGGTCGCGAAGAACTCCTCGCCCATCTGCCACGGCTGGTACACGCAGAGCGAGTTACCGACCATGCGTAGCACCTGGCCGGTGGTCGGCTTGGAGTTGTCGGAGGCGAGCCACGCCACCGCCGGCGCCGAGTTTCCCGGGTTCATGCCATCGAACTCGGCGTACTCCTCCGGGTTCTTGATCGTGATGTCCTGGCGGGCCTGGCCGACCATGCGCGTGAAGCCGCCCGGCCCGATGCAATTGGCGCGGACCCCGTAGCGCGTGAGCTCGAGGCTGGCGATGACCGTCATCGCCGCGATCCCGGCCTTGGCCGCGCCGTAGTTCGACTGACTCGCCTGGCCCTGGAGGCCGGCGCTGGAAACCGTGTTGACGATCGACGCGCTGGGCTGGCGGCCCTCCTTGGACTCGGTGCGCCAGTAAGCCGAGGCGTGGTGCATGGTGCTCCAAGTGCCCTTGAGGTGCACCCGGATGACCGAGTCGAAGTCGTCCTCGCCCATCGTGAACAGCATCTTGTCCCGCAGGATCCCGGCGTTGTTCACGAGCACGTCGAGCTTCCCGAACGCCTCGACGGCGGTGTCGATGATGCTCTTGGCGCCGTTGAAGTCGGCGACGTCGTCGTAGTTCGCGACCGCCTCGCCACCTCTGGTCTTGATGACGTCGACGACTTCGTCGGCGGTGCGCTTGTCGGCGCCCTCACCCGTGACCGAGACGCCGAGGTCGTTCACGACGACCTTCGCACCCTGGTCGGCCAACTCGATGGCCTCACCCCGTCCGACGCCGTTGCCCGCGCCGGTGACGATGGCGACCTTGCCGTCAAGCAACCCCATTTGCGCGTCCTTCTCCCCGCGTTGAAAACTGACGTTGGCGTCACGGTATCGCGGTCGTTCACGCGCCCGTCAAACAGCGCGGGACGCGCGCCAAAGAAATCGAAAGGGACGGATGGCTCTCGACAGCAGCGTCATCGGAAAGCCGACCGGTGCGCACCGCGTGACCATCGAACGCGGGCCGGTCTCGAACTTCGCCCGCGCGCTCAAGGACGACAACCCCGTGTACCACGACCCGGCCGCCGCCGAGGCCGCCGGGTTCGCGGGCATCCCGGCCCCGCCGACGTGGTCGTTTGCGATGCAGTTCTGGGGCCGCTTCGCCGAGGACCAACCCGAGGACCCGTCCGGCGGCGAGAACCCGATGCACAAGGTGATGGGGGAGCTCTTCGCCAGGGGCGGCCTCGTGCTCCACGGTGAGCAGGAGTTCGACTACCACCGGCCGATCGTGGTGGGTGACGTGCTGGTCGGCGAGGGACGCATCGTCGACCTGTACGAGAAGGAGAGCAAGGGCCGCACGATGACGTTCGTCGTAACCGAGACCGTATGGCGTGACGAGAAAAGCGGCGAACCGGCGGTCACCGAGCGCTTCAACCTCATCCACCGCTCGTAGACACGCGTACAGGGGGACTCCGAACATGGGCCGGCTCGACAACCGGGTCGCGATCATCACCGGCGCCGGCCAGGGCATCGGGCTCTCGTACGCCAAACGGTTTCTCGAAGAGGGCGCGAAGGTCGTCGTCGCCGAGATCAACGAGGACCGCGCCGCCTCGGCGATGGAGCAACTCGAGAAGCTCGGCGACGCCGCGTTCGTCAAGACCGACATCTCCGACGAGCACTCGACGCTGACCTGCGCGGGGAGGGCGAAGGAGCAGTTCGGCGGGATCGACATCCTCGTCAACAACGCCGCGCTCTATTACGACATCGACAACGAGCGCAACGACTACGAGTACCTGCAGAAGGTCTTCAGCGTGAACCTGCACGGGGCTTGGCTCATGGCGAAGGCCTGCGCGCCGACGATGGTCGAGCAGAGCTGGGGCCGCATCATCAACCAATCGTCGGGCGCGGCGTACTTGTACAACATCGCGCCGGTCACCGAGTTCCAGGAAGTCGGCGCGTTCACGTACAGCCAGACGAAGTGGGGAGTCGTCGGGCTTACGAAGTTCCTCGCCGGCCAGCTCGGGCAGTACAACATCACGGTCAACTGCATCGCGCCGGGTGTGACGATGACCGAGGCGACGAAGAAGATCGTCCCCGAGAGCATCATCGACCTGCTCCCGGCCATGAGCGCAATGAAGCGCAAGCTCGAGCCGGAGGACCTCGCGGGCACCGCCGTGTTCTTCGCGAGTGACGACGCCGCCCTCGTGACCGGCCAGGTGCTGTGTGTCGACGGCGGCTCGATCATGCCCGCCTGATGCGTTCCTCAACTTCGCCAGGCGAAGCTCAGGAACGCATCGAGAGCTAGCGGGGGAGGAGCGCGGCCCCTTGCGCGGCGGGGACCGAGACGGCGTAGGCGCGGCCGCGGCGGTCGACGGCGTCGACGGCGTCCGTGCTGGTTGCGATGAACAGCCATGCGCCGTCGCGACTCCACACGAGGGCGGGACGCGAGGCCGCGACGGGGTCGGCCTCGAACCCGGTCAGCTTGCCGGTCGACGTGTCGACGATGGTGCCTCGGGATCGGGCGCCGTCGCTCTCGACGACCGCGAGGCGTCGCCCGTTGTCCGTGAAGGCGGCGGCGGTGACGCCCCCGCCGCTCAGCGCGTTGGCGATCACGCGGTGCTCCCCGGAGGTGGGGTCGTCGAGGAACAGGTC
>DATFPZ010000263.1:0-15299 GCA_035264545.1 Acidimicrobiia bacterium | reverse complement strand
GGTGCCCGCAGTCTCCGAGATGGCCACGCGATCCGACGCCGCTCCCGCGCGCCATGCCAACCGGATGCGGTTCGGAGCGGGGAGGGCCGTCATCCTCGTCCTGGCCGTGGTCATCGGCTTCGTCGGCTGCGGGGGCGGGGGCGGCGGTGGTAGCGACTCGGGCAAGGCCAACCGGGCGAAGACGCCGACGGCCACGAGCCTCCCCGCCGGATACACCCTCGCCGCCCAGGTCAAAGGCGCCGCGATCGCGATCTACGACAACCCGTCGTCGCCCTCCCCGGCGAAGACGGTCCCCAACCCGTGGCTGCTGAACGACGAGCCCGACAAGCAGATCCCCCAGGTGTTCCTCGTCGAGGAGCAGCGGCAGGACGGCTGGGTCAAGGTGCTGCTCGCGGAGCGGCCGAACGGCAGCAGCGGTTGGGTTCGCGCGAGCGACGTGCAGCTGAATCCGAACCCCTATCACCTGCAGGTGAGCCTCCGTGAGCACAAGATCGCCGTGTTCCAGGGCACCAACAAGATCTACGAGGGGCAGGTCGCGATCGGCGCGTCGGACACACCGACACCGCCCGGCAAGTACTACACACGCGTGCTCATCCAGGCGCCGGATCCCAACACGGTGTACGGCCCGTTTGCGTACGGCCTGTCGGCGCACTCCGAGGTCCTCAACGAATACAACGGAGGTGACGCCGAAGTCGGGGTCCACGGCAACAACGACGCATCCGTGTTGGGCAAGAGCGTGACCTACGGCTGCATCCGCATGGACAACGACGAGATCACGAAGCTCTCCAAGGTGCTGCCGCTCGGGACACCGGTCGAGATTTTGGATTGACTCTCACTGCCCGCACTCGCCGACTCCTCGGGATTGCTGCCGTCGGCGCGCTGGCATTCACAACTGCTGTCGGCTGCTCGTCCGGTTCCGGGGACGGTGACTCGGCGAAGGCGCTCCCACCCAACGACAAGGCGGCGATCGAACGCGTCTTCGCACCCGCGCTCGAGCGACTCGGCGTTCGGCTCACTCGCGGCGCGCTCGTCGATCTCAAGACGGGCAAGCCGTCCGCTACCGGGACCCACCTGGCGGTCTACGTCGAGCCGACGGGAGACTTCACTCCCGAGGACTACGCGCGCGGGACCGTACGCACGCTGCGGGCCTTCATCCCCGCTGCATTCGAGCGCTGGGGCGGGTTGACCTCGTTCGACGTCTGCCAGGAGCCGCTCCCGGCTGCCGACGCGCGACCCGAGCCACCGCCCGTCACCAAGGTGGACCTGACGAAGGCGGCCTCGCGCAAGGTTCCGTGGGACGACCTCGACCTCGCCCGACTGCTGCGCGACGCCAAGCGCCTCGGGCGGCGCGCACTCTCGGTCTACGCGAAACCCGACGTGCGCCTCACTGGCTTCTATCAGGACGCGACGGTGAAGGCGAACACGAGCACGTCCGGCTCGACGGTTCCCGCGCCGACGTCGCCGTCGTACACGCGCTAGCAGCCTGGTTGCGCGCCGTCGATCACCGCGTCGCCGAGGAGCAGCTGCGTCGCGGCCTCGAGATCTGCGACCACACGCGGCGGCTCGTCGACGCCGCCGACCCAGCCGATCAGCGACGACAACCAGACCTGCTGGAGCGTGCGCGCGACGGCGAGGTCACGCAGGGTCGGCGGCCCCTCGTGCATGACGCCCGTGATGATGCCGGTCATGGTGTCGCCCACGCGCCGCACGACATCGGCTTCGTCGGCGGCGCCGAACGCGCGGACCATCGCCGCCGTCACTTCGGGATGACGCTGCAGCGACGCCGTCCCCCGGGACAGCACGTCGACGACCCGGTCGGCCGGCGTGGTGCCCACCGGTGGTCGGGACTCGAGCCGGGCGGCCAGCGCTTCGATCTCCTCGACCATCGCCTCGAGCAGGAGACGCTCCTTCGAGGTGAAGTAGCGGTACACGGTGCCGAGGGCGACGTTCGCCTCGGTGGCCACGTCACGCATCTGCACGGCGTCGAACCCGCCCCGTTCGGCGAGGCGCAGGGCGGCATCGAGGACCCGCCGGCGCCGGGCGGCCTGGCTCCGGGCCAGCGCGGTGTCGGGAGGAGGGCTGTCACTGGTGGCGGGCGTCGTCACCAATAAAGTGAAACATGTTCCGATTCCGGCGGGCAAGCATTCGAGCCCGCGCCTTGCGAGACTGCGGCAATGGCGACGGACCTGCTCGACATCGCGGACCGGCTGTGGCGTGGGGACGCCGACATGGATCAACGCCACCTCTTCGGCATGGGTGGCGAGCTGGCCGACCTCGACGGTGACAAGGCGTTCGTCGCCGCGTTCTCGAACGTCGCCGCCTTCTCGACTCCGGAGGGAATGGTGCTCGTCGACACGAGCAGCCCGTTCCTATCCGGGCGGGTGCACGACGTGCTGCGCGCGTGGCGCGCGAATCCCTTGCACACCGCCGTTTTCACGCACGGGCACATCGACCACGTCTTCGGGGTGGAGCGCTACGAGGCCGACGCCCGTGACGGCGGGGCTCCCCCACCGCGCGTCGTAGCGCACGAAGCCGTACCGCCTCGCTTCGACCGGTACATCGCGACCGCGGGCTACAACACCGACATCAACCGCCGGCAGTTCGGGATCGACCGGCTCGAATGGCCGACGGACTACCGGTATCCCGACGAGACGTACCGCGAGGCCCTGACACTCGACGTCGGTGGTGTTCGCTTCGAGCTGCGGCACGCGCGCGGCGAGACTGACGATCACACGTGGGTGTGGCTCCCCGAGGCCCGGGTCCTCTGCACCGGGGATCTGTTCATCTGGGCTTCGCCCAACTGCGGCAACCCACAGAAGGTGCAGCGGTACGCGAAGGACTGGGCGGTGGCGTTGCGGACGATGGCGGACCTCGGGGCCGAGACGCTGCTTCCCGGTCACGGGCTGCCGATCCTGGGCTTGGACCGGGTCCGCGAGTCGCTCGCGAACACTGCTGAGCTCCTCGAGATCCTGCACGACGACACGCTCCGCATGATGAACGCCGGCGCCCGGCTCGACGAGATCATCCACACCGTGCGCGCACCGCAGTCGCTGCTCGACAAGCCATACCTGCGGCCCATCTACGACGAGCCCGAGTTCGTCGTCCGCAACGTCTGGCGGTACTACGGCGGCTGGCACGACGGGAACCCGGCGCACCTCAAGCCGGCGCCGGACGCGGCGGTGGCGGCCGAAGTCGCCGCGCTCGCCGGCGGGCCTGCGCAGCTCGCGGCTCGTGCGCGCGAGCTCGCGGCTGCGGGCAATCTTCGACTCGCCGGACACCTGGCCGAGTGGGCGGCGGCCGCCGCGCCCGAGGACACCGACGCCCAGCGCGCCCGCGCCGAGGTGTTCGAGGCGCGCGTGGTGGCGGAGGCCTCGACCATGAGCAAGGGTGTCTTCGGTGCCGCGGCGCGTGAGTCACGCGGGAAGCTCGACGACGACCGCTGAGTATCCGGGCCGTTAGGCTGACGCCCTTGTCAGAGACCTGGCGTTCAGTCGACTGCGGGGCCGTCGACGCGTTCGAGAACAACGCGCAGATGGCGGTGCTCGCCCGCTCCGCCACCGACGCCGCCCAGCCCATCCTCCAGACCAGCGTGTGGGGCGCGACGCACCTCAACGTGGGCTGGTTCGACGACGTCGACAGCACGCTGGACCTGGCGGCCTGCGAGCGGCTCGCCCTCCAGGTCATCCGCCGCCCGTTCGCGGGCGGGGGCACGGCCTTCTACGACCGCGGGTGCGCGGTGATGTGGGGCGTGATGTTCCCCACGCCGGGCGACCACGACGACCTCGACGCCGAGATCGCCCGCTTCCAGCCCATCGTGCTCGACGCCCTGGACCGTCTCGGCCTCGCCGAGGTGCGCTTCGAGGGCTCGGCCGACCTGCGCTGGCACGGCCGCAAGCTCGGCGGCATCTCCGCCGGCGACTTCGGGCGCGTCATCAGCGTGGGCGGCTTCCTGAACATCGAACGGCCGGATCTCGATCTCTACCTGCGCGTCGTCCGGGTACCTGACGACAAGTTCAAGGACAAGGTCGTCAAGGACATGCGCGAGTACGTGTGCACGGCGGCCGAGGTCGCAGGTCGCCGCGTCACCTACGAGCAGTTCCGTGACGCTCTCGTCGCAGCGGTGGGCGACGCCGAGATCGCGCTCGACGACCGCCCGCTCACGGACGTGGAGCAGGCGGCGCTCAAGAAGATCAGCAACCGGATCGCGACCGACGACTCGGTAAGGCGTGTGTCCTCCGAGCGCTTCCGGGCCGTGCACGAGCCCGCCGAGCGCCGCGTCGGGTTCGCGAACCACAAGGGCCGCAAGCTCTGCCGCGCCGGCGTCGCGATCGAAGGCGACGGGACGATCGCGGCGGCGATGATGGCGGGCGACATGCACGTGTCACCGCCCGACACGCTCGATCGGGTCGCGGCCGCGCTCGCCGGCGCGGACGCGTCGGACGAATCCGAGCTGCGGCGCCGGATGGCGTCGGTGCTCGATGGCGCGGACGTGCACCAAGCCGACACCACGACGGGCATCACGACGGACGATCTGCTCGCCGCGCTGCGCAAGGCAATCGAGCAGGCCAGGGAGGCTCACGCGTGAAGATCCAGGGCTCGACGATTCTGGTGACGGGCGCTTCGTCGGGTATCGGCGCCGCCTTGGCGCCGCAGCTGGCCGAACGCGGCGCGACGGTCGGCATCGTCGCCCGCCGGGCCGATCGCCTCGAGCAGGTTCTCGAGCAGTGCCGGGCCCACGCACCCGAGTCGCGCATGTGGGCCGCCGACCTGGGCGAGCTCGAGCGCGCCGAAGCGGTGGCGCTCGAGGCGTGGGACGCGTTCGGCCACCTCGATTGTCTCGTGAACAACGCCGCCATCGCCAAGCGCGTGCACACGTTCGACCTCACCGTCGAGGACGTGAATCACACGATGGACGTCAACTTCTTCTCCCCTGTCCGGATGGCGATGGCGCTCTTCCCCCGGATGCAGGCCCGGGGCTCCGGTCTCGTCGTCAACGTGTCGAGCATGGGCGGCCGGCTCGGCATCGTGCACGAAGCCGCATACTGCGCGGCCAAGTTCGCGATGTGCGGGTGGAGCGAGACGGCGCGCATCGATCTCGCCGGCTCGGGCATCGACATCAAGCTCGTGCTGCCCGGCCCGATCGCCACCGAGATCTGGGAGCCGGTGCCGGGCGAGCTCCCCGGCCTCTACGAGGGGCCGTTCGTCTCGGCCGCCGAGTGCGCTGCGGACATCGCCACCGCGATCGAGCGCGACGGCTTCGAGTTCTACGTGCCGGAGTCCGTCGAGGGCGGCTTCGGGGCGCAGAAGGACCTCGTGGTCGGCAAGACCCAGGACGTCGACGCGTTCATGGAGCTGATGACGACGATGAAGGAGGCATCGGCCGTCCGACGGCCGTAGGTTCCGGCTCGCTTCGGGTGTAGTCGGGCTCCTCCTCCACGTCGCCGTCCTCCCCCGGGATCGTCCATACGGTGGGCTCGGGTGTGTCCGCGTCCTCGGGGACCTCCATGACCCCCGCCCGGTGGGCACGCGCCAGCGCCTTCTCGGCCGCCCACCGCTGTCGCTCGGCCTCGGCACGCAGGTCAGCCTCGGGTCCGATGTCGGGGTTCGCAGCTCGCACCAGGAGCCGCTGATGCCACCGTTCGCCGCGCGCACCGCCCAGCAAGGCCCCGAGGACCATGCCGCCGAGCGCCACGGCGCCGCTCGAGGCGCCGAGGCCGTACCACGTCGTGCCGTCCGTCGGCGCGCCGAGACTCTCGAGCCGGTCGACGATCGCCGAGGTCGCCCCCTCGAACTGAGCGACAGCGGCGACCGCCGCCAGGAGTACGACACCGAACGCGACCACGAGCACGCCGTTTCGAAGTCCGGCCCGACGGGCCATGCGGCCGGCGGTGTACCCGCCGAACGTGAATGCAACGAGGAACACGCCGGCTGCGATGAGCCCGGTGATGAGTCCGACCCGCCGCCAGTCGTCGCGGGAGAGGTTGTCCAGTGTCAGGCCCATCGGCTGCAACACCGCGGCCGCGATTCCGATGCACGCGCCGATCACCCCGTACGCGACGAAGACGCCGGCCAGCACGCTCCCCCACGACACCCCGCCCCAACCGGCTTCTCGCGCCAGCTCGAGCCGGTCACGCGTGCCCTCGACCCACATCTGGCGCTCGTCGGTGTCCGCCGTCTGGCCGCGAGTTCTCATGGCCCCCAAGTCCCCCTCCGCCCTCGGATGTCAGGGGCGAGGGTTCCCTCGGGGAGAAGGTCGAAAACCCGTTCAGGCCGGTGGCGGAGTCGCGGCTGCCTCGACCCGGACCGGGATGCCGTTCAGCACTGCGTTGCCCGAGAGTGGATCGAAGAGGTCGCCGTCGGCGAGGAGGTTGCTGTTGACGCCGGGGCGTCCGGCGGCCACCGAGAGGTCGGCCCCTTCCACGTCGTGGCCCCAACCGTGGGGGATGCTGACGACGCCCGGCATGATGGCGTCGGTCACCTCGACGGTCACCGCGACCTCCCCGCGCAGGGACCGCACGCACGCGCTGCCGCCGTCGTCGATGCCGAGGCGGGCAGCGTCGTCGGGATGGACGTGCAGGGTGCAGCGCTCCTTCCCTTTCACGAGGATGTCGAGGTTGTGCATCCAGGAGTTGTTCGAACGCAGGTCCCGCCGCCCGATCAGCACCATCTGGCCGTTCCTGCCGCGTGCGATCGACGCCTGCAGTCGGGCCACGTCCTGGGCGATCGGCTCGGGCGCGAGCTCGACCTTGCCGCTCGCGGTGCGCAGGACCTCGGGGATGCGAGGTTGCAGCGGACCGAGGTCGATGCCGTGCGGCGCTCCTTCGAGGACCTCGAGCGACAAGCCGGACGGATCGGCGCCGAAGCCGTCGCCATAGGGCCCGGTGCGAAGCATGAGGTCGAGGATGCGTTCGGGCCCGCTGCGGGACGAGAGCACGGCGACGAGCTCGTCCGCGTCACGTCCCTCGACGTTGGAGCCGGGCCGTTGCACGGCCTTCTGCACCAGGCCGGAGACGACCAGGTCGTCGAGCGTGGCGGGGTCGGCCGCGGCGCCCTCGCCGGCGACGATGTTCGCGAGGCGCAGGAGGATCTCCGATTCCGCCATCTCGCCGGGCTCGAGGTCGACGACAGGTGGCGAGTAGTTGGCCACGTTGCGGATCGAGAGTTGATAGAAGGCGAGGTCGTAGTGGCCGCGGGCGAGCACGCCCTCCGGCGGCAGGATCACGTTGGCGTGGCGCGTCGTCTCGTTCTTGTAGATGTCGACGCTCACCATGAACTCGAGTGATGCGAGCGCGCGGTCGAGTCGACCCGAGTCCGGCGTCGAGAGCACCGGATTGCCGGCGACGGTGATCATCCCTCGCACCTGATCGTCTCCCGGCGTGTCAATCTCCTCGGCCAGGCACACGACCGGGAGCTCGCCGAACAGCTCGGGCAGCCCGCGCACGCGGCTGCGGCGGCGCCCGAAGCGCACGCCGCGCCCGACGCCGGGCGTACCGCCCGTGTTCGCGCTGCCGGTGGCCGGCTTCGTGAACATGACGCCACCGGCGCGGTCGAGGTTTCCGGTGAGACAGTTCACGACGTCGACGAGCCAGCTCGCGAGCGTGCCGAACTCCTGGGTGCACGTCCCGATCCGCGCGTACACCGCGGCGCGGGGCGCAGCGGCGAGCTCTCGAGCGGCGCGGCGGATGGCCTCGGCGTCGATGCCGCACACGGGCGCGACGTCGTCGGGTGCGAAGTCGCGCGCCAGGCGCTCGACATCGTCGAAGCCGTTCACGTGGTCGGTGATGTCGCCCAGAGAGACGAGCTGTTCCGCGAACAGCGTGTTCACGATCGCAAAGAGGAAGTGCGCGTCGGTGCCGGGACGGATGAAGAGGTGCTCGTCGGCCTCCTCGGCTGTCTTCGAGCGGCGGGGATCGACGACCACGAGCTTGCCGCCCCGGGCCCGGAGCTCCCGGAGGCGACGCGGATAATCGGGGGCGGTCATGAGGCTGCCGTTCGACGCGAGTGGGTTGGCCCCGAGCATCAGGAGGTGGTCGGTACGGTCGATGTCGGGGATCGGGATGCTCAGGGCAGTGCCGAACATGAGGCCGGCCGAGACCTGCTTGGGCATCTGGTCGACAGTGCTGGCCGAGTACAGGTTCCCGCTCCCGAGCGCCTGGATCAGCACCCGGTTGTAGAGCTGGCCGGCGAGGTTGTGGACGTTCGGATTGCCGATGTACATCGCGACGGCGTCGCGGCCGTGCCGGTCGAGAATCGGCGTGAGGCCCCGCTCGACCTCGGCGAATGCATCGTCCCACGAGACCTCGCGCCACACGTCGCCGTGTCGCACCTGCGGCCGGCGCAACCGGTCGGGGTCGGATTCGAGCTGCTTCAGCGCCGTGCCCTTCGGGCACAGGAAGCCGTGACTGAAGACGTCGTCGCGGTCGCCGCGCACGAGTGCGATGTCGCGGCCCTCGAGGCGCAGCTCGAGCCCACACGTCGCTTCACACAAGGGGCAGGTTCGGTAGACGGTTCGGGTATCACCGCTCGCCGTCGCCATGCGCCGCGAGGTTAGCGACCCCGGATAGGGTCCGTCCGTGGCCGATCGCTTGTACTTCCGCCAACTGCTCGCGGGGCGCGATTTCGCCCGCGACGATCCCGTCGCCCGGCAGATGGTCAACTTCGCGTACCTCATCGGCGACCGGGAAACCGGGGACGCCCTCGCCGTCGACCCTGCATACAACGTGCGCGAGCTCGTCGAGACCGCGGCGGCTGACGGCATGCGCATCACCGGCGCGCTCGTCACCCATTACCACCCCGACCACGTCGGCGGCGACCTCATGGGTTACTCGATCGAGGGCGCGCGTGAGCTCCTCGCCATGGACGACGTGGCGGCGCCGCTCCACGTGCAGAGGGCCGAAGCGCCGGGGGTCAAGCGGGTGACCGGCGCGTCCGACTCCGACCTGGTCGTGCACGACAGTGGCGACGAGGTCCGCGCCGGCGACGTGCCGATCCGGCTCCTGCACACGCCCGGGCACACGCCGGGCAGCCAGTGCTTCCTCGTCGACAGCCGCCTCGTCGCCGGCGACACGCTGTTCCTCGAAGGTTGCGGACGAACGGACCTCCCTGGGGGCGACCCCGAGGCGATGTACGAGAGCATCACCCAGCGACTGGCGACCGTTCCCGACGACACGGTCCTGTTCCCGGGTCATTTGTACTCCCCCGAGCCGTCCGCCACGATGGGCGACACGCGCCGCCGCAACTACGTGTTCCGAGTCTCGACGCGCGACGCCTGGCTGTCGATGTTCGGAGCATGAGGATGAGAAGGACCCGCTTGGCGCTCCCGGTCACCGCCGTGTGCGTTGCGGCATCGCTTGCACTCGGGGCGTGTAGCAGTGCCGGCGGCTTCGATGGCGGCGGCGGGGGGTCGAAGACGAAGTCCGAGGTGCAGAAGTTCCTGAACGAGGTCGACGCCGCCGTCCGCGCCGGCAACGTGGATCTGCGCCTGGCTCGCCTCAATCCGGCCGTGATCGCCCGGTACGGCGAGCCGCAATGCCGCGACTTTCTCGCCGGTCAGCAGGACGCGACGCGCAAGGACAAGGTCAAGAAGGTCGGCAAGCCGGAGTCGTTCGAGTTCGCCACCGACAACCAGTCGGCGACCGTTACGGACTCCCTGCCCGTCCAGGTGCGCGAGACGAACAAGGGCAAGAAGGGCGACCGCAACATCCACCTCGCGCGCGTCAACGGTCAGCTCACGTACTTCATCGACTGCGGCCAGCCGCTGGCGGCGCAGTAACGGCGGGAGCGGGTCAGCTCGGGTCGAACACGACCGGGATCGAGACCGGCCCCCGGAAGGCGAAGCCCTGGATCACCGGCCGCGGCGCGTCCGGGTCGAGCCGCAGGTTGGGCAACCGCGTGAGTATCTCGTCGAAGCCGACCCGCAGCTCCAGGCGGGCGAGGTGCATCCCCAGGCACTGGTGCTGACCGGTGCCGAACGCGACGTGGTTCTGGGGCGGACGGTCGATGCGCCATCCCTCGGGCGCCTCGTACCGCGCCTCGTCGTGGTTCGCCGACCCGGTGACCACACTGACCGGCGCGCCCGCCTCGACCGGGCACCCGGCGATCTCCGTGTCGGTCGCCGCGACCCGGCTGACCTGCGTGACCGACGTCTCCCAGCGCAGGGTCTCCTCGATCACCGCCGGGATGAGGCGGCGGTCACCGACGACCTGCGCCATCGTGTCGGGGTGCGTGAGCAGGGCGACGAGCGCGTTGCCCATCACGCGATAGGTGGTCTCGGCGCCGGCGGGCAGCAGGAGTCGCAGGAACCCGTAGATCTTCGCGTCGGTGAGCCGTTGGCCCTCGATCTCGGCGTGGACGAGGTCGCTGATGAGATCGTCGCGAGGGTTGTGACGCCGGTCCTCGACGATCGGCTCGAGGTACTCCCGCATCGCCTGTGACGCGGCGTGGCCCTCGTCCGGGTGCAATGGCCCGGTGTTGATGAGCTCGGCCCAGCGGTGGAACTGCGCGCTGTCCTCGAGCGGCACGCCGACGACGCCGCAGATCACCTGGACGGGGTACTTCGACGTGATGGCTTTCACGAGGTCGGCGCTTCCGGCGGGCGTGATCTCGTCGAGGAGCCGCGTGATCGTGGGCCGGATCAGCTGGTCGTCCCATCGCTCCAGCGCCGAGGCGCGAAACGCGTGGGCGACGAGGTTCCGGTACGCGCGGTGCTCGGCGCCGCCCATCGCCAGGATGAGCTCGCCCATGTACTGCCCGATGTGTTCGGCATTGATCGACGACGAGAACGTCTGGCCGTCGCGCAGCACCCGCTCCACGTCCTCGTAGCGGGTGACGTGGTACGACGGTCGATCCACCATCCCGCGCTCGGTGCGGATGACCGGGCATTCGCGGCGCGCCTTCTCCCAGATCGGGTACGGCTGCCCGGTCTCGAAGTCGACGTCGTACTCGAACTCGGGCTCGGTGACGGGTTCGGTCGTCACGTCTGGAGCGACTTCGTCTCGAGGTACTCCTCGAGCCCGTACCGGCCCAGCTCCCGGCCGTGACCGGACTGCTTGTAGCCGCCGAAGGGCGCCATCGGGTTGAAGTTCTGGCCGTTGATGTCGACCTGGCCGGCCTGGATCCGGCGCGCCACCTGCGTCGCGTGCTCCTTGTCGCCGCCGTAGACGCCGGCGTGCAGGCCGTAGATGGTGTCGTTGGCGATGCGGACGGCGTCGTCCTCGTCGTCGTACGGGATGATCGCCAGCACCGGGCCGAAGATCTCCTCTTGGGCGATCGTCATGTCGTTGCGCACGTTCTTGAACACCGTTGGCTTCACGAAGTAGCCCTTGTCGAGACCCTCGGGAGCTTCCGGACCCCCCGTGACCAACTCGGCGCCCTCGTCGATCCCCTTGTTGATGTAGTTGCGGACGCGCTCGCGCTGCGTGTCGGAGATCAGCGGGCCGAGACGGCTACTCGGGTCGTTGGGGTCACCGACCGTGTACGTGTCGGCGACATCCTTGACTGCAGTTGTGATCTCGTCCTGCTTGTCGCGCGGAACGAGCATGCGGGTCCATGCGATGCAGGTCTGGCCCGAGTTCAGGAAGCAGCTGCCGATGCCCGCTTTCACGGCGTCCTCGACGGGCGCGTCCGCCAGGATGACGAACGGCGACTTCCCGCCGAGCTCGAGCGTCACCTTCTTCACGGTCGGGGCCGCGAGCTCGGCAACGCGCTTGCCGGCTCGGGTCGACCCGGTGAGCGACACCATGTCGATGTCGGGGTGGGCGGCGATCGCCTCGCCCACGACGGGACCGGTGCCGCTCACGAGATTGAACACCCCGGCCGGAAGCCCGACGTCGTCGACGATCTCGGCGAGGATGAACGCGTTGAGCGGCGCCACCTCGCTGGGCTTGAGCACGACCGTGCACCCTGCGCCGATCGCCGGCGCGACCTTGGCCACGATCTGGTGCAGCGGGTAGTTCCACGGCGTGATGCACCCGACGACACCGAGCGGCTCCCGCACGACGAGCGAGTTGCCGATCTGCTCCTCGAACGGGAACTGGTTCACGATGTCGACGTACGAGCCCATGACCATGGCCGGCAACCCGGCCTGGATCGTCTGGGAGAACATCAGCGGCATGCCGACCTCGCCGGTGACCGTCTCCGCGATGTCCTGCATGCGCGCGTTGAGCCCCTCCTGCAGCAGCTGGAGGTACTTCGCCCGCTCCTCGACGGCCGTCGTGCTCCAGGTCGCGAACGCCCGGCGCGCGGCCGCCACCGCCTTGTCGATGTCCTCCGGGGTCCCGTCGGGAACGCGGCCCATGACCTCTTCGGTGGTGGCGTTGACCACGTCGATGGTCCCGGATCCCTTGGACGGCGTCCACGCGCCATCGATGTAGAGCTTGTCGCGGTCCTGCATCCGGTCCCCCTGGCTCGTGATGACGGCGTCGCGGTGAACGCGTCCCGCCGGTCGGTCGACTCGACGCTCAGGCTACCGTCGGCCGGTGCCGCCTGCGACTGACGCCACCGCGACGACCGACCGAACGGACGCGGCCGACGTCGAAGTGACCCCGCCTCCGCCGCGCTCGCGCTGGCGAGAGGCCATCGTGGACGCGACCGGCGTCGCCGCGACGACGATCGGCCTGCTCGTCGTCACGCTGCGGCTCTGGGAGGCGAACCTTCGCGTCCCGTTCGTCTACAACGCGACGGATGAGCCGCCGCTGGCATACGCGCCCGACGCGCCCTACTACCTCATGCTCACCAAGGGCCTCGTCGATCACGGCTCGTACCTGCGGATCCCGAACCTGGGCTGGCCGTTCAGCCTCCAGCTCTACGACAACCCCGAGAGTGGCGACAATCTCCAATTGGCGCTGCTGCGCGGGCTCGGCTTCTTCCTGCGCGACGCGGTGCTGACCGTGAATGTCTACTACCTCTTCACGTTCGTCGCCGTTTCCCTCGCGGCATGGTTCGTCCTCCGCCGGCTCGGGGTGTCGCGCCTCGTCGCCGCCGTCGTCGCGATCCTGTACAGCTTCCTGCCGTATCACTTCGCGCGCGGCGAGGCGCACCTGTTGCTGTCGGGATACTTCATGGTCCCGATCGCCACGCTGCTCATCCTGCAGGTGCTGTCGGACGACCCGCCGTTCACGGCGCGTCGCGACTCGCCCGAGCCGAGGTGGCGCGTGGCGATCTGGAGCCGACGAGCGGCGCCGTGGCTCCTCGCGTGCGCAGCGTTGGGCTCGACGGGCCCGTACTACGCGTTCTTCGCGGTGCTGCTCCTGGCTTCAGCGGTCGTCGTCGACCTGGTGGCGCGCCGGAGCTGGCGGCGGGCGGCGTCCGGTGGCATGGCCGCCGGTCTCGTCCTCGTCGTGTTGCTGCTGAACCTGTCGCCGTCGTTCCTGTACTGGCTGTCGCACGGACAGAACGACCAGGCGATCCCGCGCGGCATCTCGGAGACGGAGGTGAATGGCCTCCGCGTGGCGGAGCTCGTGCTCCCACGCGTCGATCACCGCATCGGCGCTTTCGCCGACGCGCAGCGAAAGAGCGACCGCTTCAGTCCGGTGGCGACGTCGGAGCGCGGGCAGCAGCTCGGGCTCATAGGCGCGCTCGGGTTCGTGGGGCTCCTCGTGTTCACGATGAGCCGGCTGCTACGTCGTCGCGGTGACGGCGAGAACCGCGGCCCTCCCCCGATCGGCACCCGGGCCGAGATCGGGAAGCGTCTGGGGCTGCTGACGGTCGTCGCGGTGATCGTCGCCGCTGTCAGCGGCATCTCCTTGCTCGTCTCCGCGCTCGGAGTGAGATACATCCGCTCGTACAACCGGATCTCAGTGTTCATCGCGTTCTTTGCGCTGGTCGCGGTCGCGTTCGGGCTCGACTGGATCGGCGCCCGCGTGCCGCGCTGGCGCGGACGGACCGTCGTCGCCGGCGTCGTCTGCGTGGCGGTGCTCGCCGTGGGCGTGGCCGACCAGACGTCGTCCGCCGACGTGCCCGACTACAACGCGCTGGAGCGCGCGTGGGACAGCGACGACGTCTTCATGCACCGCATCCAGCGTGACCTGGGCTCGGGCGCGGCAGTGTTCCAGATGCCGTACGTGTTCTTTCCCGAGGCGGGGACGATCGTCGGGACGGGCCCCTACGACCAGGCGCGCGGCTGGCTGCACGCCGACTCGCTCCGCTGGAGCTGGGGGTCGGTGCGAGGCCGCGACGGCGACTGGCAGGGCGCGCTCGTGCGGCTGCCGGCGCCCGAGGCGCTCGACGCGCTCACGGCCGTCGGCTTCACCGGCCTCATGATCGACCGCGCCGGGTACGTCGACCACGGCGCCGGCATCGAAGCGGAGTACACGCGCACCCTCGGCCAGGAGCCGCAAGTGAGCCCGGACGGCCGGCTCTTGTTCTACGACCTGCGACCGTGGGCCCGCGATGTGCGCGCGCGCCTCACCAAGGCGGAGATCGACGCGTTGCGGCGAACGACCTTGGCCGCCCGGGCTCCGCCCCCGGGCGCGCTCACGTGATCCGACGAGGACCCTGACTACCCTGTCAGGAATGTCGACGAGCGACGCGGGCACCGATCCGTTCGCGGAGAACGAGGACCAGCAAGCGCTGCGGAAGCTCGCCCGCGACGTGGCCGAGCGCGACCTGGCGCCCAACGCGCGTCACTGGGACGAGACCGAAGAGTTCCCGGACGCGTCGTGGGACGCGTTGCGCAAGGCCGATCTGTTCGGCATCACCGTCGGCGAGCAGTACGGCGGTATGGGCATGGGCGACATCGAGGCCGCGATCGCCCTCGAGGAGCTCGCGCGTGCCGACGTCTCGAGCGCGATTCTCGCCCAGCTCATTTACAACGGCCCGCCGCGTGCGATCGAGCATCTCGGCAGCGACGCGCTCAAGGAACGCTGGCTCCCGCTGGCGGCCACCGGCGAGGCGCTGTTCTGCATCGGCATCAGCGAGAGCGAAGCCGGCTCAGCCGTGAACCACATGCGCGCCCGGCTCACGCCGGAGAATGACGGGTACCGACTCAACGCCTACAAGAACTACGTCACGGGCGGGCACAAGGCGGGGGCGTGCCTGGTGTGGTGCCGGTTCCCGGGCAGCGAGGGGTCGAAGGGCATCGGGGCGGTGGTCGTCGACTTGCACTCGGACGGAGTGACGTGCGCCGGGACGCACGTGAAGATGGGCCTGCGGGGCACGAGCGAGGCCGAGCTCGCGTTCGACGACGTGTACGTCGGGCCCGAGGACGTGCTGATCGAGGGCCACCCGTCGAACAGCGAAGCATTCAAGACGCTGATCTCGCACCTCAACCACGAGCGGTGCGGGAACGCCGCCATGTGCAT
>DATFPZ010000262.1:0-2993 GCA_035264545.1 Acidimicrobiia bacterium | reverse complement strand
CGGGCCAGTCCCAGAACAGTCCGCTGGGGGAACGCGCGTTCAGCAGCGCGCGCACGTCGGCCGAGAAGTTGTCGAGCCGGTCGCCGAACAGGTGGGGCGCCGCGAACGACGTCGAGAGGTAACCGGCGAGCACGCCGTCGACATCGCGGACGACATCGGGTCGGCCCGGCGCGAACACCGAGCGCGGTGCGCCGAAGCGGGTGCGAACGAGCGCGTCCGCATAGCGGTCGAACGACGGTGGGTAGCCCTGCCCGGCGCGCCGGCGCGGCCCCAAATAATGGCGGATGATCTCGCGGATCTCGTCGTGCGGGATCGGCGGGTAGTCCGGCCCCTCCGGCTCCGGCCGGCCTTCGACCGTGTGCACGACGAGCGCCAGCGCCCCACCCGGCTCGAGGAGGTCGTGGACGGCTTCCGCGACGGCGACCTGGTCGGTCCACTGGAACGACTGGCCGAACGTCACGAGCTTGCAGGAGCCGCGGTCGAGTGTCGGGATCGCTTCCGCGACCGCCTCGACCCACCGGATGTTGTCGATCCCGGCTTCGCGCGCGCGACGTTCGCCTTCAGCGAGCATGTCCACATCGGGGTCGAGCCCGATCGCCTCGTCGAAGGATGGCGCCAGCTCGATCGTCAGGATGCCCGGGCCGCATCCCACGTCGAGCAGCTGTCCTGAGCCGTCGAGGCCGACTTCGTCGGTGAGCGTCGAGACGAGCTCACGCGAGTACGGCGGACGACCAGGTGCGTAGTAAGGAGCGCTGCCTCGGTAGATCGTCGGGTCGTACGGCACTGACCAATCTTGGCCTGCGTCAGCCCCACACCTTCCGGGCAGCCTCCGCGATGACGCCGAGCTTGGCCCGCTCGTCGTCGATGGTCAGCGCGTTGCCCAGCACCGACGTGGCGAACCCGCACTGCGAGGAGATCGCGACCCGCTCGAGCGGGATGTACCGGCCCGCGGCGTCGATCCTCCTCGCCAGTTCGTCGACCGACTCGAGATCGGGCCGCTTGGTCGTGACCAGGCCGAGGACCACCCACCGATCGTCGGGTACGCGTGCGAGCGGTTCGAAGCTCCCCGAGCGCGGGTCGTCGTACTCGAGGAGCAAGCGACGAGCGGCGATGCCCCCGAAGATCTGCTCTGCGACGGCGTCGTAGCCACCCTCGACGAGCCACCGGCTCGCCTGGTTGCCCCGACACAAGTGGAACCCGAACGTCACGCCCGGACGATCACCGATGACGCGGTTGTCGAGCTCGATGCCGAGCTCGAGCCAGCGTTCGGTCGGCCATCCACGACTCGCATAGAACTCCCGGTAGCGCGGGTCCAGGACCATCGTGTAGTGGGGTGCGTCCAGCTGGAGATATGTCGCTCCCATTGCCTCGAGCTCGTCGGCTTCCTCCCGGAGGATCTCGGCAACGTCGGTGAGGAAGTCCTCGAGAGTCCGGTAGTCGGGGGGAGCGCGTCGAGGATCCCAGAAGTTCGCGAAGAGGCTGGGGCTGGGCAGCGTGACCTTCAGCACCCGATCGGTGTGCCCCCGTGCGTAGGCGAACTCCTCCGCGCAGAGCGAACGACGGCGTCGAAGCTTGCTGACCACGGCAAGTTCGGGGCGCTCGACCTTCATTTCGCCGATCTCCGCGTCGCCGTGCCAATCGCCCCACAGGAACGCGTCGAGGTCCCAGTCCGAGAAACCCTCGACGGCGCCGGGAAGCTGACTCTGGAACGACAAGCGTCGCATCTCGCCGTCGGTCACGACGTCCATCCCCGCCTCTTCCTGTAGGCGGAGGGCTTGGTTGACGGCCTCGTCCTCGGCTGCCTTCAGCTCAGGGGTCGAGAGCGTGCCCACACTGAACGCGTCGCGCGCCTCGAGCAGTCGCCGCGGACGAAGCAGGCTGCCGACCACGTCGCTGCGAGCCTCTATCACCGTGCTCATGGTACGAGGCGAAGACTGGGGTGGCACTCGGCACGTCTAGCGTCACCCCGTGGCCAAGCGCGCGGATACTCGATACCTGCGAGACGTCGCGTACGCGGATCCCTCCGGGCTCACGGCGCGGGCAAGCCTCTACGACTTCCAGCGGCCGTACATCGACCTGCAGGCCGAAGCGCTGACGCTGCTGGCTCCGCTCGATCGCCGTGTGGTTGGCGACGTCGGCTGCGGCGACGGGCGGTACGTCGACGCGCTACTCGCCGCCGGCGCTCAGGTCGTCGGCATCGACCTTTCACTCGGGATGCTGGCCGGCGTGCAAGCACGACCGAGCTTGATCGCTGCCGACGCCCAGTCGCTGCCGCTGACGGACGCCTCACTCGACGTCGTGATGATGATGCACATGCTCTATCACGTGCCCGATCCCGCACTGGCCGTCGCGGAGGCGGCGAAGGTCCTTCGGCCGGACGGCAAGCTCCTCGTCGCAACCAACGGCCGGCGGCATCTTGCGGAGATGAACGAGCTGTGGCTCCCGCTCCTCGACCGCACCGGACTTCGGGCCTCCCTCGAGGATTCCGGCCTCGTGAACCCGCGCGTCTCCGCCGACGACGCACGGCGCTTCGTCAGCGTCCACTTCGCAGATCCGTCCGTGCAATGGCTGCGGTCGTCCGTGATCGTGACGGACCCGGCGCCGGTCGTACGTCACGCCGCGAGCACGACCGCCGCGCAGGCGGTCGGCGACCACCGCGACGAGCTCATGCGCGAGTTGTCTGACGCGATCACGTCGCGGGTTCGTCGCGACGGGCAATTCGCGATCACGACCGAGGTCGCGTTCATCACCGCAACCAAGGCGTGATCGGTGACGGCGCGTTTCAGTATTCCTCCGCCGTCGGGAGCCGCATTGTTCCGTCGATCGTGCCGGTGAGCACGGCGCTGACCAGGTCGGCGAGCTCGCTCGGGTACACCGTCTCGTCGGTTGTCCGCAGCTCGTCGACGGTCCACCACCGGTGATCCAAGAGCGCCCTCTGCTCGACCTCGTCCCACCCGTGATGCTGCGGCGTGAATTCCTCGACGTTCACGGCG
>DATFPZ010000261.1:0-10013 GCA_035264545.1 Acidimicrobiia bacterium | reverse complement strand
GCGTCGAGGCCGAGCATCCCCCACATGTCGAGCAGGTGGAAGACGGCGTCCTCCATGCCGTCGATCTGGTCGATGCCCTCGGACTCGCCGTAGCCGGGGAACACCGGCACCGTGACCGCGAACGAATCGGCCAAGTCCTCGAGCGCCGGGTTGGTCGCCTCGCCGCCGGCCGAGTGCAGGTACACGAGTGGGTCGCCCGACCCGGCCCGGAACACTTGGATCTTGCCGATCGGCGCGTCGACGCGCTCCTCGGTCAGCGTCTGCGGCATGGCGGCTACGCCACCGCTGCCTGCGGCCGGTACACCGGCTTGCCTTCGGGGAACTCGGCTCGCAGCTTCGGCATGACCTGCTCGGCGAACAGCGCCATGTTCTTGCGCGTGAGGTGGTCGGGCAGGCTGCCGAGCTGGAACAAGCCGAGCAGGTTGCCCGTCCCCAACGCACTCAGCGCGTCGACGAGCTGCTCCGTCACGGTCTCGGGCGAGCCGACGATGGCGTAGCGACCTTCGACGATCTGATCCCACGTCTCGACGTTGAGCATGAACGTCCCCGCCGACTTGAGGATGCTCGCGAGAGACCGCACCGACGTGTAACCGGGTGGCTGGATCGTGATTCCCGGCAGGAGTCGCTTCACGAAGTACCAGAGGTGCTCCTCGTACTCGCGGCGGGCTTGCTCGTCGGTCTCGGCTACGTAGATCGGGACCAGCCAGCCGGCTTGGAGCGGGTCGGCCTCGTAGCCCTCCGATTCGCACGCGTCACGGAACATCGAGAAGTACCGCTTGAACACGTCGAGATGGAAGTACGGGATGCCCATGTACGCGTAACGGTTCCGGGCGACGAACTCCATCGTCTCGATGGACCCCGCGCCAGGGATCCAGATCTCCGGATGCGGCTGCTGGATCGGACGGGGCCACGGGTTCACGTACCGGATGCGGTAGTGCTTGCTCACCCATTCGAACGGACCCGGCGTCGTCCACGCCTTCGTGATGAGGTCGTGCGCCTCCTGGAAGCGCTCCCGGGCGTGCGCCGGGTTCACCGAGAACGAGTAGTACTCGGGGCCGCCGCCGACGACCATGCCGGCGATCAGCCGCCCGCCGCTGATCACGTCGATCATGGCGAACTCCTCGGCGACGCGCGTCGGCGGGTCGTAGAGCGGCAGGGCGTTGCCGACGACGGCGATCCGGATGCGGCTGGTCTGCCGGGCCAGTATCGAAGCGATCAGGTTCGGGGACGGCATGTTGCCGTAGGCGTTCTGGTGGTGCTCGTTCACGCACACGCCGTCGAAGCCGACCTCCTCGGCGTAGATGAGCTCGTCGAGATAGGTGTTGTAGAGCTCGTTGCCCAGCGCCGGGTCGTACAGCTCGTTGGGGCAAGTCACCCAGGCCGGGCCCTCGTAGTCGGGCGACAGCTGCGTGTAGGGCATGAGGTGGAACGAGAAGAACCGCACGGCGACCCCCCGGTCCGGCTCCTGGATCCGGCGTCACCCTATTACCCTTGACCGTGCGGTCAAGTTTCGTCCGGGGTACCGCAGGGCAGGGCACCTCGGGACCCGAATGGCGCGAACTGGCATACCCGCCCCAGTACGATTCGCAATTCCGAGCGTCGACAGGAGCGACCCCTGAGGCAGGTTTTCCGACCCCCCGTGCTGGTCTCGCTGGTGGTCGCGGCGCTCCTCGTGTCGGGCTTCGCCGTCGCCGGCTCGGCGCTGCGCGACGAAAAGACGACGAAGCGTGCGAAGCCAGCCACGACCACCGCCGCGCCGAAGACGACTACGACCACGGCCCCGGCGCCGACGACCACGACCCTCCCACCCACCACCATCATCCAGCCGCCGTGGGCGTCGCTGCCCCCGGTGCCGGGCGGCGTGGTGGGGCCGGGGTCCCAGGGTCCCGAGGTGCAGGCGTACGAGCAGCGGATGGTCGACATCCGCTTCGATCCGGGTCCCGTTGACGGCATCTACGACCAGAAGACGGCCTATGCGGCGCAGACGCTGCAGAAGTACGGCGGTGGATCCCCCACCGGTCGCATCACCGACTCCGACGTGTTCGCGCTCAACTTCTTCCAGTTCAAGGACCCGATGGCCGCGCCGCCGGAGCCGAACCGCACCGAGGTCGACATCACGGGACAGACACTGACCCTCTACGAGAACTACCAGCCGAAGCTGATCACGACCGTCTCGTCGGGGTCGGGCGAGAACTACTGCTACGAGACGCCGCGTGAGAACCCGACCGCCCGGGTGTGCGAGGACGCCAACACGCCGTCAGGACGGTTCACGTACACGGAGTTCCGCTCCGGGTGGGACAAGTCGCCGCTCGGCCAGCTCTACAACCCGTACTACTTCAACAAGGGCATCGCGGTGCACGGCTACGAGTCGGTGCCGACCACGCCCGCGTCCCACGGCTGCGTTCGCATCCCGATGCACATCTCCGAGTACTTCCACGACCTCGTGAGCCGTGGCGACGCCGTGTACGTGTTCGGGGGGGAACCCGCCAACGTGACGTCGGTGACCCCGATCGCGCCGAGCCCGCTGCCGCCGACGTCGCCCGACCCGATCCCCCCGCCCGGCCAGCCTGCATAGCGGCCAAAGTGGCTGTGCCCGACGACAACGTCGCCACGATCCGGCGTCTGTACGACGCGCTCGCGGCGCGGGATGCAAGCGTCATCCAGGAAGTCTTTGCGCACGACGCCTCGATCTGGCAGAGCCCCGAGCTCCCGTGGGGCGGCGACTACGAAGGCCATGACGGCGTGTTCACGTTCTTCTTGACGCTGGTCGAGCACATCGAATCGCAGGTGACGACGGAGTCGTTGTTCGCCGCCGGCGACCATGTCGTGCAGACCGGCCGCACCCGCGGCACGGTGCGGGCGAACGGCGCGTCGTTCGACATTCCCGAGGTGCACGTGTGGGAGCTGCGTGACGGCAAGGTAGTGCGGTACCAGTCGTACATCGACACCCCGGCGATGCTCGCGGCCGTGAGTCGCTAGGGCGCCGGAGGTGACTGGCTACGCCTGGGCGAGCACCTCGCAAACGGTCACGCTCATGACGCTCGCCGGGGCGCCCGGCGGTGGGCCCTCGGCGATCTGCGCGGCCGCAGCGCGGGCATTCTCCTCGGAATCGAACAGCAACAGGGAGTTCCCGATGTCTTCGTCCAGGGCGCGCGCCCAGTAGCCGCCGGCGAAACCCGTCAGCGCCTTGGCCGAAGGCACGACAAAGTCGTCGAGAAGTTTTTGCGCTTCATCCTCCCGACCCGCTTCGATCTTGACCCGCCCGACTACCGCATGCATCGCTGCCCCTCTCGATCGGCTGGCACGCGCACAAGTAAAGCGCGGCGTCTGCGGTCAGGCCAGGGGGTCGGCGAAGGGATTCGACTCGATCGTCGTGTCACTGAAGGGGTCCGGTTCGGCGGGTGCCTCGACGGCGAGCGTCTCCACACCGAGCTCCTCGGCGATGCCCTCGTAGCCGACGCGTTCGAGCTCGTCGGCGAGCTCGGGGCCGCCGCTGGTCACGACGCGTCCCGCCATCAGCACGTGCACCCGATCGGCGCGCAGCTCGCTGAGAAGGCGGGCGTAGTGGGTGATGGCGAGCACGCCGAGAACGCTCTCCTCGGTCATCGCCTCGACCCGCCGGGCGACGTCCCGAAGCGCGTCGACGTCGAGGCCGGAGTCGATCTCGTCGAGCACCGCGATCTTGGGCTCGAGCACGGCGAGCTGGAGCGTCTCGGCGCGCTTCTGCTCGCCGCCGGAGAACTCGACGTTGACGCCGCGCGTCAGGAACTGGTCGCCGACCGCCAGCCGCTGCGCCTCCCGGGCGAGTCGCTCGGCGAGTCCGTTCGGCTCTCCGCCGCGGCCGCGGATCGCCGCGCCCAGGAAGTCGACCAGGCGCACGCCTGCCACCTCGACCGGGTACTGCATCGCCAGGAAGAGGCCCTTGGCGGCGCGCTCCCACGTCGGCAGACCGAGCAGCTCTTCGCCGTCGAGGGTGACCGAGCCGCCCAGCACCTCGTACTCCGGGCGACCCATGAGGGCGTGGGCGAGCGTCGACTTTCCCGACCCGTTCGGGCCCATCAGCGCGTGGACCTCGCCCGAGGAGACCTCCAGGTCGACGCCGCGCAGGATCTCCTGCTCGTCGACCGCCACCCGCAGCCCCGCGATCCGCAGCGTGCTCACGGGTTCGTCACCACCACGTCGTCTCCGTCGATCTTGACGTCGTACACGCGGACCGGCTGAGTCGCAGGCAGCGTCGCAGGCTCGCCGGTCTCGAGCGAGAACGTGGACCCGTGCTTCGGGCACTCGATCTCGAGGTCGTCCTCCCAGATGTCGCCCTCCGAGAGCGAGTAGTCGGCGTGCGAGCACGTGTCGTCGATGACGTAGAAGTCGTCCCCGATGCGCACGACGCACAGGCGCTGACCGTCGACGTCGAAGCGCTTGGCGGACCCCGCCTCGACGTCCTTGACGGAGCACACGCGCAGGTCACCCATGGCGGTGCTCCACCTTCTCGACCACGCTGCGCCGGAGGGCACGGACCAGCGTCGGTACGGGCAGCCGCTCCAGCACGTCGTCGAAGAAGCCCAGGACGATCAGCCGCTCGGCGTCCTCGGGCCGAACGCCGCGGCTCTCGAGGTAATAGAGCTGCTCCTCGTCGATGGGACCGACCGCGCTCGCGTGCGAGCACTTCACGTCGTTGGCCTCGATCTCGAGGTTCGGGATCGAGTCGGCCCCCGCGCCCTCCGTCAGCACGAGGTTGCGGTTGGTCTGGTTCGCGACCGCCTTGCGCGCGTCCGGGCGGAGCCGGATCAGCCCCGAGTACACCGAGTGCGCCTGATCCTCGACCGCCCCCTTGAAGAGCAGGTCGCTGCGGGTATTGGGGGCGTCGTGGTCCTGGAGCGTCCGGAAGTCGAGCATCTGGGTGTGGTCGCCGAAGTAGACGGCCATGAGGTCGCTCTCGGCGTTGTCGCCCGCCAAGAGCGACTCGCTGCGGAGCCGGGCATAGTCACCGCCGAGCGCGACCGCCGACGAGTGCAGCGACGCGTCCCGCCCGACGTGCGCGCGCTGGAGCGCGACCTGCCACGTCTTCGGTCCGTGCTCCTGCACGGACAGGTACCGGAGCCGGGCGTTGTCGCCGACCACGAGCTCGACCACCGCATCAACGAGATGTCCGGAATCCCCGACATCGGGTGTGCCGAAACGGTCGACGACGGTGATCTCCGAGCTCTCGTCCGCGACGACCAGCGTGTGCGGGAACGTCACCAGGCCTTCGCCCTCGGACCAGTGCAGGACGATGATCGGCTTGTCGACGACGACGCCGGCAGGAACCTTGATGAACGCGCCCCCGGCAAGGAACGCGTCGTGCAGGACCGTGAACGCGTCGGGCGACGCCTGCGAGCACGACCCGAGCACGGCGGCGACGTCGGCTTCCTCGCACGTCGCGAGCCCGCAGACGACCACACCCTTCCCGGCCAGCGTGTCGTCGAGCTCGTGGTGCACGACCCGGCCGTTGCGCACCACCACCAGGCCGGCGCGCTCGCCCGCTTCCGCGGCTACTGGTCCGCCGCCCGGCGCCGGCTCCGGGCCGGGCTCGCCCAGATCGTCGTGCGACGGGGGCCGGAAGCGATCGACATCGAACTCGTCGATGCGGCTGTACCGCCAGACCTCTTCCGACGGCGTGGGCCAGGTGATCCCGTCGAGCTGCTCGGCCGCAGCAAGACGACGCTCGACGAGCCAGTCAGGCCCGCCGAGCGCACGTGCGGCTTCAGGCGTGAACGCAGTCATGGAGCGGTTAGCCAACCGCTCCTTCCATGTTGAGCTCGATGAGGCGGCTCAGCTCGACCGCGTACTCCATCGGCAGGGTCTTCACGATCGGCTCGATGAAGCCGTTCACGATCATCGCCGTCGCCTGCTGCTCGCTCAGCCCACGGCTCATCAGATAGAAGATCTGGTCCTCACCGACCTTCGAGACCGTGGCCTCGTGCCCGATGCGGGCGTCCTTCTCCTCGATCTCCATGTACGGGTACGTGTCGGAGCGGCTGTCCTCGTCGAGGATCAGCGCATCGCAGCGCACGTGACTCTTCACGTTGTGCGCGCCCTCTTCGACCTTGACCAGGCCGCGGTAGGTCGTGCGCCCGCCGTCCTTCGAGATCGACTTCGACTCGATGATCGAGGTCGTGTCGGGCGCGACGTGGGTCATCTTGGCCCCGGCGTCCTGGTGCATGTCTTCGCCGGCGTACGCGACGGACAGCACTTCGCCGTGCGCCTTCGGCCCCGTCATCACGACCGACGGGTACTTCATCGTCAGCTTCGACCCGATGTTGCCGTCGATCCACTCGACGGTCGCCTCACGCTCCGCCTTGGCCCGCTTGGTGACCAGGTTGTAGACGTTCGGTGACCAGTTCTGGATCGTCGTGTACCGGATGCGCGCGCCGGGCTTGGCGATGAGCTCCACCACAGCGGAGTGCAGCGAGTCGCCGGTGTAGATCGGCGCCGAGCACCCTTCGACGTAGTGCACCGAGGCGCCCTCGTCGGCGATGATCAGCGTGCGCTCGAACTGGCCCGCGTTCTCGGCGTTGATGCGGAAGTACGCCTGGAGGGGCATCTCGACGTGGACCCCCGGCGGCACGTAGATGAACGAGCCGCCCGACCACACGGTCGAGTTGAGCGCGGCGAACTTGTTGTCGCCCGGCGGGATCACTGTCGCGAAGTGCTCGCGCACGATCTCGGGGTACTCGCGCACGGCGGTGTCCATGTCGGTGAACAGGACACCTTGCTTGGCGAGCTCGTCACGGTTCTTGTGGTAGACGGTCTCGCTCTCGAACTGCGCCGTGACACCGGCGAGGTACTTCCGCTCCGCCTCGGGGATGCCGAGCTTCTCGTACGTCGCCTTCATCGACTCGGGGAGCATGTCCCAGTTGTCGGCGACCTCACCCTTGTCGGTCGGCTTCAGGTAGTAATAGATGTCGTCGAAGTCGATGGTCGGCATGTTCTTGGCGAACCACTCGAGCATCGGCTTGCGCTCGAACCGCTTCAGCGACTTCAGCCGGAAGTCCCGCATCCAATCGGGCTCGGACTTCTGCCCGGAGATCTCGCGGACGATCTCCTCGTTCAGGCCCTTCTTCGGGATGTAGGCGTAGTCGTCCGTGCTGTCGGCCCAGCCGAGCTTGTACTTGCCGAGATCGATTCCACTGACTGCCATGCGCCCTCGCCTCCGCGACCGGTGGCGGTCTCAGGGTCCGGAACGTCCCCGGGGGAGGGGTTCCGGGGGATTTTCACTACGCCGATAGTAACAATTCCGGGGGCTGCGACCAACTCCCCGCTCGATTCCGGCCCGATTCCCGCCCCGCCCCCGGGGTCAGGGCTCAGCCGCCGTCTGGCGGGCTGGTGTCGTGGTCGTCGTCGTGGCGCCGGTCCCCCCACCGCCCCCGGCCTGCTGCGCCTGGTTGACGAGATCGCCGACCTGGTTGACCAACTGCTGATAGGTACCCAGATCGCCCTGGCGCAACGCATCCTGGGCCTGCCGGTACTTGTCGGCGGCCTGGTTCAGCAGGTCCTGCACGTTTCCGCCCGAGGGCGCCGGGGTGGGGGTGGTCGGCGCCGCCCCGCCACCAGGCAGCGGCTGCGTCGGTGGCTGGCCGAACAGCTGGGCCAGACCGTCGTTCACCGTGGATGCCAGGACGGCGTCCTGACCCCCGTACGACACGACGACGAACCGGAACTGCGGGAAGCTCGATTCGCCGGCGGCCTGCACGTAGAAGGGGCGGATGTAGAGGATCGAGTTGCCGACCGGGATGAGCTGGAGACTGCCCTGGATGACGGTCGAACCCTGCTGGTTCAGCAGCGTGAGCTGCTGGGAGACCGCTGGCGTGCTCTTGATCCGGTTGTCGATCTGCACCGGCCCGAGGACGGACTCCCCCTGCGGCATCTCGAACGCGGTCATCTGGCCGTACTTCTTCGGGTCGGAGTTGGCCACCATGAACGAGACGAGGCGCGTCTGCTTGTTGCCGGCCGACACCGGCACGAACGGCTGGAGGATGATGAAGCTCGGTTCCTGCTCCCCGGGCACGCTGATGTACAGGTAGTACGGCCTCATCCGATTGCCCGTGGACGTTGCCCCCCGCCGGCTGTCCGTCGGGGTCTGCGCGGCGGCCGCGCTGCGGAGTTGGGCGGCGCTCAGCTGGCCCGAGCCGGGGTCGGGCGACAGGAGCCACTTGGCGCTGCCCTGGTAGAAGCGACGGCTCTCGGTGACGTGGTACCGCGAGTACACGTCCGACTGCACCCGGAACAGGTCCTCCGGATAGCGCAGGTGCTCCTGCAGGTCCTTCGGCATCTTGTTGAAGTCGGTGAACAGGTCCGGGAACGCCTTGCGGTACGACCGGATCAACGGGTCCTTCGGGTCGATCACGTAGAACTTCACCGTCCCGTCGTACGCGTCGACGGTTGCCTTGACGGAGTTGCGGACGTAGTTGAAGCCGTGGTTCAGCCCGGTGTCGCCCGGACCCGACACCTTCTGGGCGTACGGATAGCGGCTGGTGGTGGTGTACGCGTCGAGCACCCAGACGACGCGACCACCGGTGACGACCGGGTACGGGTCGGCGTCGAAGTCGAGGAACGGCGCCAACTTCTTGACCCGGTCCTTGACGTCGCGCACGTACACGACCTTGGTGTCGCCGCCGACCTGCCCCGAGATGAGCGGATTGATGTCGCCGAACCGCAACGCGAACGCCGCCCGGCGAATCGGGTTGTCGAGCTGGACGCCGTCCTTGCCCTTGTAGCGGGTGGTCGCGTCGGCGCGGCCGGGTCGCGAGAAGTCGAACTCGCGCTGCTTGGCGTCCACGAGTGCGTACCCAGGTTGGTGCTCACCGAAGTAGAGGTCGGGCTGGTTGAGGGTGATCGGCGCGTCCTTGGCGACCGGGATGCCACTCAGGAGGAACTCGGGATTCCCGTCGTCGGCGGCGGTGTTTGTAGGCGACGCGACGATGCCGTAGCCGTGCGTGTACACGAGGTGCTGGTTCACCCACGACTGGCTCGGAAGCTCACCTTGGCTGATCTCGCGCGCCGACAGCACGACCTGACGCGTCTGGTCACCGATCTGATAGCGATCGATGTCGACGTCGTCGATCTTGTAGAAGGTTTGGAGGCCCTGGAGCGACTGGTACGTCGACTGGATCACCGCCGGGTCCCACAGCCGCGCGTTGTCGATCGACGCGATGTTCTGGTTGACGACGTTGGCGTCGAGATTCTGTTGATAGTCGAACGGCTTGTTCTCGACGCTGCCGAGACCGAACGCGGCGCGCGTCGCCGCGATGTTGCGCTCGATGTACTCCTGCTCGTTCTGGAACTCGTTCGGCTCGACGCGGAACTTCTGGACCCCGGCCGGATAGATCGTGCCGATGACGATCGACACGAAACCCCACAGGCCGACGGCGATGATCGGGAGCACCCAGCCCCGCCGCCAGATGTTCCAGATGAACAACCCCGCGGCGACGATCGAGATGAAGATCAACAGGTTGAGCGCCGGCAACTGCGCTTTCACGTCGGTGTAGCTGGCGCCGGTGACGACACCGCGCTCCGAGAAGTCGAGGTTGAAACGGTCGAGGTAGTACTGCGCCGTCTTCACGAGGGCCATCACGGCGAGGATCACCGACAGGTGCGCCTTGACCTGGGGCGTCACCCGCTGGAACGGGCTTTGGAACCGGATGCCACCGTTGAGGTAGTGCGCGACCGCCGTCACGAGCAGCACGATCACGAGGCCGGCGAAAAGCCAATTGAAGATGAACCGAAGGAACGGCAGCTGGAAGACGTAGAAGCCGATGTCCTGGTTGAACTGCGGATCCTTGACACCGAAGTCGACCCGGTGGGTGAACAGCACCCACTCCTGCCACTGCGAGGAGACGCCCACGCCCGCGATCAACGCGAAGAACAGCGAGACGCCGACGCGGATCCGACCTTGGTAGGGCGACACGAACTGCTGGTACCGCTCGACGAGCTCGTCCTCCGGGCCCATGGACCGGTACTTCGGGGCGAGGCGA
>DATFPZ010000260.1:0-4567 GCA_035264545.1 Acidimicrobiia bacterium | reverse complement strand
TCGAACCAGCGCTCGAACGGGCTCTCGTGACCGTGCGCGAGATAGGCCTCGTGCAACGCCAGGACGCGGCGCTTCGACCAGCCCATGTAGTACATCTTCGACGGCTGCCACGGCTCGCCCATCTCCGGGAAGCGATCGGGGTCGCCGGCGGCGTCGAACGCCGGCCCCGAGATCTCGTGCACCCGGATGTGGTCGGGGTGCGGGTAGAACTCGCGGTCGTCGGCGTACGTCACGATGACCTGCGGCCGCTCGCGACGGATGATCGTGACCAGGCGCCCCACCGCCTCGTCGAGCGGCGCATTGGCGAAGTTGTCGGACCGCGCGTTCGTCTCCGTGTCGGGCATGCCGGAGTCGTGGTACCCGAGGAGGTGCAGCGACGAGTACCCGATGGCCTCGACGCTGGCGCGCAGCTCGGCCATGCGCACCTCGGCCAGGTTGTCGCGTACGTCGGGTGTGTCGGCGGCCGGGTTGAGGATGTCGCCGGCCTCGCCACCGGTGCAGCACACGAGCACGCAGCGGATGCCTTCGGCGGTGTACTTGGCGACCGTTCCCGCGCCCTTCGACGCCTCGTCGTCGGGATGCGCGTGCACTGCGAGCAGGCACAGCGGGTTGCCGGCGTGGTCGCGGGGGGAGGCACCCATGCGGAAAAAAGGTATCGCACCGCCCCCCGGCCGCTGACCGCCTACGGCTCCGGCACGTGTTGCTCGGCGCGCTCGAGCGCCCAGATCTCGACCCGACCGATGTCGCGAATGCGGCGGCTGCGGAGTCGCTGCCACGCGAACGCCGGGTCGTCGGCGAGGTCCGCGTGCAGCTCGGTGGACGCCAGCACGCTTCCGGGACGGGCCAGCTCCACCAGGCGGCTCGCCAGGTTGACCACGGGACCGTAGTAGTCGCCTTCCTGGGCGAGGACGGTGCCGCTCGCGAGCCCGGCGCGCGCCTCGGGAAGCAGCTCGTCGACCGCCGACCGCTCCGTGAGGCGCAGAGCGATCCGTGCCGCGCTGGCGACGTCGGCGGCCACGAACATGACCTCGTCGCCGATCGTCTTGACGACGCGGCCCGCGCGCTCGGCCACCGTGTCGTACGCGAGCTCCTCGAACCGGCTCACCAGCGCACCGAGCTCCTCGGGCTCGAGCTCCTGGCTCAACGCCGTGTACCCGACCAGGTCGACGAATCCGACCGCCAGATCCTCGGCGCCGATCGCCTCCGGATCGCTGACGATGAGCTTGCGGCGCGCCGACGCGCGCAGCTGGAGCCGCAACGCGTAATCGATGAGCCGCGACAACCTCGACCAATCCAACGAGGCGGTGAGCTGGGTCGCGATCACTTCGTCGGGCACGCCCTCTTGCCGTCGTTCCCGCACCGCGCTCGCCAATGCATCGCTCTCGACCTCGGCGATCTTGGCCAGCGACCCGGCAACGACCCGCACGATCTGGATGAGCTGCACGTAGTTCTCGCCGACCGGAACGATCGTGGACTCGATCTGCCTGCGCATGGTGATGATCGTCTCGACGTCCTCGTCGCGGAACAGTCGCTCATCCGGCGGCGCGTCGGGGAAGCCGAGAGCGCGCCAAAGGCGCCTCGCGGTCTCGACATCGAAGCTGGCCCGCCGGCACGCCTCCGCGAACGTGTATCGGGACTCCCCGGGCATCAGCTGGTGGTCGACCGCCAGGAGCGGCAACCTTCCCTCGCGCTCGGCCCGGGCGATCTCGTCAGGCGTCGCGCCCCGGCGGCGGAGGAACGAGCGCAGCTTGCGCTTCATCGATCCCGCAGTGCTCCCCCTTCGCTCCCGTTTATCCGGAGCGGAGGACGTCCTTCCACGCGACGTCGCGTGACACATCGGGATCCTTGGGCAGGCCGAGTACCCGCTCGCCGAGGATGTTGCGCATGATGTCGGACGTACCGCCTTCGATCGTGTTGGCCTGCGCCCGCAAGAAGCCGCGCGCCAGCGCTCCACTGTCGTTGCCGTCGGCGAGCCAGGTGGGGCGGCCGCGCTGCCCACGTTGCGCGTGCTCGCCCTCCCACGCGACGCCGCCGATGCCCTCGAGGTCGACGGCGAGCTTCTGGAGCCGCTGGTTGAACTCGGCCGACATGAGCTTCGTGATCGACCCTTCGGGCCCCACCTCTCCGCCGCTCTTGCGCTTCGCTGCCGCCCGCTCGTTGTTGAGGCGGATGAGCCGGCTCTCGATGTACGCCTGCGAAAGACGCTGGCGGGCGATCGGATCGGTGACACCGCGATGACGTTCGAGGAGCCGTGACAACGGGCTACCGCCGACCGTGTCGCCGCTGACGGAGCCGGCGCCCGACAGGGAGACGCGCTCGTTCATGAGCGTCGTGATCGCGACCCGCCACCCGTCGCCTTCCGGACCGATCCGCATCGAGTCGGGGACGCGGACGTCGTCGAAGAACACCTCGTTGAACTCGGCATCCCCGGTGATCTGGACGAGCGGTCGCACGGTGACCCCGGGAGCCTGCATGTCGACGATGAAATACGTGAGCCCCTTGTGCTTCGGCACCGAGGGGTCCGTGCGGGCGAGCAGCATTCCCCACTTCGCCAGGTGAGCGAGGCTCGTCCAGACCTTCTGGCCATTGACGACCCACTCGTCACCGTCGCGAACCGCTCGCGTCGACAGGCTGGCGACGTCCGAACCGGCACCGGGCTCGCTGAACATCTGGCACCAGATCTCCTGGTTGGTCGCCAACGGTCGCAGCAGGCGCCGCCGCTGCTCGTCGCTGCCCCACGTGATGACCGTGGGGCCGCCCATCCCGATGCCGATGATGTTGAAGGGCCGCGGCACCCGGTAGCGGTTGAGCACCTCGTTCACGACCTTGGCCTGGGCCGGGGCGAGCGACAGGCCGGCGCCGTCCTCCTTCGGCCACGTCGGCGTCGCATACCCGGCCTCGCCGAAGCGGACACACCACTCCGAGTAGTCGAGCTCGCGCCGCAGCGCCGAGACCTTCTCGTCATCGGCGGCGTCCACCGCTTCCATCCAGCCCGGAGGCAGGTTGTCGCGCAGCCAGTCGAGCGTTCGCTCACGCAGCTGCTCGGCGTTGATCTCGGGGGCTTCGACGGCCATGACCGCATGGTACCGACGTCTTGACCGAACGGTCAGGTTCCCGGTCGCGTTGCAGACCGGCCTCTACGCTGGCCCGGTGATTCGGGCGTGGTCGTACCGCGACGGGGTCGCCGGGCACGAGGATGTCCCGACCGACCGGCTCGCCGACGCCATCGAGCCGAAAGAAGCCCTGCTGTGGGTCGACTGCGTGGATGCGACCCCAGCCGAGCTCGACTTGCTCACGACCCAGCTGCAGATCAGCCACATCGCCGCCGAGGACCTCCATCAGGGTGGGCAGCGCACCAAGCTCGAGCACTACCGGGAGCACTTCCACGTCGCCGTGCACGACTGCACGCTCGTCGCGGACTCCCTGTTCACGCGCGAGATCGACATCGTGTTCGGCAACGGCTGGCTGCTGTCGGTCCGTCAGCCGAGCGACAATCCGGACGACCCGACGCCGTTCGGGCTCGATTCGGTGGTCCGCCGGTTCGAGGTGGAGCGCACGACCGAGCAGGCCGAGGACGAGGGGTTCCTCGTCTGGGCGTTCCTCGACGTGATCGTCGACCGGTACTTCGACGTCGCCGACCGCTTCGACGACCGGCTCGACGACGTCGAGGAGATCGTGTTCTCGACGACGAAAGGCGACGACATCCCGAAGGAAGTGTTCGACCTGCGTCGGGGCATGGTCCATTTTCGTCGCGCGGTCGCGCCGCTGCGCGAGGTGCTGGCGGCGTTGCTGCGGCGGGAGGCCGAGTGCCTCGGCGAGGCCGCGATCGTCCATCTCCAGGACGTGTACGACCACGTGCTGCGCGTCACGGATTGGATCGAGACCCAGCGCGACCTGCTCACCGGGCTGCTCGAGGCGGACCTCGCGGTGGTGTCCAACCGGATGAACCAGGTCATGAAGCGCATGACCTCGTGGGGCGCCATCCTGCTGGGCTCCACGTTGATCGCCGGAATCTACGGCATGAACTTCGAGAGCATGCCCGAGCTCAGCTGGGCGTTCGGGTACCCGGCCGCGATCGGCTCGATGCTCCTCCTGACGATCGTCCTGTATACGTGGTTCAAGCGGCGCGACTGGTTGTGACGGTCCCCGCCTGCACGGCGGCGGCCGGGCCACGGCCCAGACGACGGGAAACCTCCCATCCGCCGGCGAGCACCGCCACGCCCACGAAGCCGATCAGCAACGTCCCGGTCAGGACGTCGCTCGGCAGCTTGAGGTCGTAGAACTCGCGCACCGATTCGATCGGGAACAGCAACACGAACCCGGCGATCATCAGGCCTACGAGCACGACTCTGCGCCACGTCAAGGGCTGGGCGAGGATCACGAGCACGCACAAGCTCATCATGAGCATGACGAGCGTCGCGGCCGTCCGCTGCTGGTTGAGCGGGAGGTCGTCGAAGCGCGCCAGCGCGAACGCCGAGAACGTGGCGGCCGCAGCGACGGTCCCGGCGGGGATCGTGAAACGGAAGACGCGGTCGACGAACCCCGGGACGTAGCGCCGGATGTTCGG
>DATFPZ010000259.1:0-5691 GCA_035264545.1 Acidimicrobiia bacterium | reverse complement strand
CGCGGCGCGGCGCAGCGCGGCCTCGCTCTTTCCGCCGACGATCAGGGGCACCCACGGATCCGGGGCCGGCAAGACCTGCACGTCTTGCAGACGGAAGAAGTCACCGTCGAGCGTGACCGACTCGCCGGCAAGAAGGCGGCGTAACACCGAGAGTGCTTCCGTGGCGCGGCGTCCGCGCGTGCGCATGTCCACACCGCAACTCTCGATCTCGTGCGGGTCTTCGCCCGCGATCCCGACGCCGAACGTGAGCCGCCCCGGCGCGAAATGGGCGAGCGTCGATACCTGCCGGGCGACGGCTACGGGATGGCGCAGTGGCAATTGGAAGACGCCCACGTACAGGCCGATTGTCGGGTGGAGGCCGGCATACGTTGCGACCGTGGTCAAGCCGTCGACGCCGTATCCGCCTTGGAAGCACACGTGGTCGGTGCTTCCCACGTAGTCGAGGTCGGCGGCCGCTGCGATCGCGACGCGGTCGCGCGCCCGCTCGTCGAGCGTCTCGACCGTGAGGATCCCGACACGAATATCGCTCAAGCTTCCGTCCTCGCCGCTCGCGCTGGACGGCGGCTGCGCGACTTGTCCGTGGACCACCGGACGCGTTGGCCCGCCAGAATTGGAGGCCACCAATGGACAGTAGACACCCGGACCCTAGCGAAGGTTACGGGCGTCAGACAGGGACCCAGAGAGAAAGCGCGAAGTCGCCGCCGGGGTCGGTCCACCACGCAGCGAGGGCGAGACCGGCGGCGGCCAGCTCCGCCTCGACCCGCTCACGACGGAACTTGGCGCTGATCTCGGTGCGCATCTCCTCGCCGTCGGCGAACTCGACCTCGAGATCCAGTTCGTTCACACGCACGGTTTGCCTGGCTTGTGACCGGAGGCTCATCTCGATCCACTCCTCGGCCGGGTTCCATCGAGCGACGTGCGCGAAGCGCTCGGGCGTGAAGTCGGCGGCGAGCTCGCGATTCAGCACGGAGAGGACGTTGCGGTTGAAAGCCGCCGTCACACCAGCGGTGTCGTCATACGCGGCCTCCAGCCGCCGGGTGTCCTTGACCAGGTCGGTGCCGAGCAGGAGCGCGTCGTCGGGTGCGAGGCCGGCGGCGATGCTCCGGTAGAAGCGCGCCCGGCCGTGCGGGTCGAGGTTCCCGATCGTGCTGCCGAGGAACGCCACGAGGCGCGTGCCGCCGACTGGTAAGCGGTCGAGGTGGCGCTCGAAGTCGCCGACGACGGCGTGCACGTCGACACCGGGGTACTCGAGCTCGATCGCGGCGGCCGCGTCGCGCAGCGTCGGCTCGCTCACGTCGAACGGGACGAACCGCCGCAGCGATCCGTGCGCTGACAGCGCGTCCAGCAACAACCGCGTCTTCTCCGACGTGCCCGAGCCCAACTCGACGAGCGTGTCGGCGGATGTGCGCGCCGCGACGTCGCCTGCTTGCCGGGCGAGGATCACGCGCTCGGTACGTGTCGGGTAGTACTCGGGGAGCCGGGTGATCTCGTCGAAGAGCCGGCAGCCCTCCTCGTCGTAGAACCACTTCGGTGGCAGGACCTTCGGGCTCGCGGTGAGGCCGGCGCGCGCGTCGGCGCGCAACGCGGCGGTGAGGTCAGCGGGCCCGAGGTGGACGTCGACGCGAGACGGCGATGAGGTGGGGGAGATGGTGGGACCTCTCGATCAGAGGGGGCGAACTTCGAGCTTGTCGTCGCCGAACTCGACGACAGAGCCGTCCTTGACGGCCTCCCAGCCCGCGTTGTCGTCGTACGGCTCCGACGCGATCACGACCGCTCCGGTGAGTTGGCGATCGTCGAACACGAAGAGCGAGTTTCGGCACGCCGTGGCCGCGACGCGCTCACCGTCGGTGAGCAGGAGATTCAGGCGCGCCGTCGTGAGCTCGTCGACGAGGCCGATGACCGAGACCAGCGCCTCGGCCGGTGGCGCGCCGGCGTCGAGCCGGTCGAGCACGAGCGCGAACAGGAGCTCGGAGTCCGTCGCGCCCGCCATCCTGTGCGCGCGCGTCTCACTGACCTTGCGCCGAAGGGCGCGGCCGACGCCGGTGCGGAAGCCGGGCACGAACCCGTTGTGCGAGAAGAGCCATGGGCCGTCTGTGAACGGCGGGGTGCTGGTCTCCTCGATCGCCATGCCCGGTGAGGCCGATCGCACCGCGGCGAGCACGGCGTTCGAGCTCACGAGGCCGGCGATGCTCGCGAACGAGGGGTCGGCCCAGATCTGGCGGGTCGTGCGGTACCGGGCGGGCTCGGCCCGCTTGTCGCGGTCGTACCAGCCGACGCCGAACCCGTCGGCGTTGATCGTCCCGTGCGTCTGGTAGCGCGGCGCGAACGCCTGTTGGAGCAGCGAGTGCTTCGGCTCGATGATCAGCTTCTCGAGCGTGACCGAAGGTCCGACGTAGGCGAGGTGGCGGCACATACCGTTTTATGTATCGGTCGCGCAGCGGAAGCCGGCGAAGATCTGCCGCCGAATCGGGTAGTCCCAGTTCCGGAACGTGGGTCGGCGCACGCTGACGTCGCTCGCCCACGATCCGCCGCGTAGAACCTTGTACTCGGGACCGAAGAACACCTCCGAGTACTCGCGGTACGGGAACGACACGAAGCCCGGGTACCCGGCGAAGTCGGTGGCCGTCCATTCCCACACGTCGCCGACCATCTGCTGCGGCCCGCCGGGCTCTCCGTCGCGCGCCGCCGCCGTCTCCCATTCGGCCTCGGTCGGGAGACGGGCGCCGCGCCACCTGGCGAACGCGTCCGCCTCGTGCCAGCAGACGTGCTGGACCGGCTCGTCGAGCGGCAGCTCCTCTCGGCGGCCGTACCGACGGCGTGACCAGTCGCCGCCCCCCTCGCGCCGCCAGAACTGCGGCGCCTCGACTGCCGCGTCCTGGCGCCATTCCCACCCCGCGGCGCTCCAGAGCCGTGCGTCGTCGTAGCCGCCGTCCTCGACGAACGCCCGGTATTGGCGGTTCGTGACCGGCGTGCGATCGATCCGGAACGGCGCGAGCTCGACCTCGTGGCGAGGACGTTCGTTGTCGTACACCCAGGCGTGCTCGTCGGTGCCGATGACGGACGGCCCACCGGGTATGTCGACCATTCCCTCATGCGTTCCGCCGGCGTCGCGCTCGACGGCCACGGGGCGCCAGTCGCCGGCGTCGGGATGCGCGAAGTTCTCCATGAGCTGGATGGTGGCGAGCATCGTCTCGTCGTGCTGGTGCTCGTGCTCGACGACCATTCCGTACACGAAGCCGTCGCGCAACAGCGGATCGTCGCCGTCGAGATCGAGCGTCGCCAGCGCGTCGAGCACTCGCTTGCGGACGCCGGCGACGAAGGCGCGCGCCTCCGGCGGTCCCAGGATCGGCAGCGACGGACGGTCCCGGCGCGGGTGCTTGAACGCGTCGTAGACGTCGTCGAAGAGCTCGTTGGTCGGCGCGGCGCCCACGACGTTGCGCAGCAGCCACAGCTCCTCGTAGTGGCCGATGTGCGCGAGGTCCCAGACGAGCGGCGACATCAGCGGCGAGACCTGGTCGACGAGGTCGGCGTCGGCGATCGGCGCGAGCAGACCGAGGGTGCGCGCCCGCGCGCCCTCGAGCCCGGCCTCGACGCGGCTCGCGGTGTCGACCGTCACGCCCACGTTGCCGCCACGAACTGGTCGCGCTCGGGGATCAGCGTCCCGTCGTCCTGCCACGCGTCGAGTCGGTCGTCGGCGGGGCAACGGCCGCGGGCGACGTAGCGGTCGACGAACGCCTCGACTGCCAGCACGGTGGTCGCGTCGGTGCCGAGGCGCACCATCGCCTGTAGCGCGACGTCGAATGCGTCGCGGGCGGCATCGGCGAAGTCGGGATGGCCGAGGCCGTGTCGGGCGGCGTCGACCCAGCGCCCACGGGTGGGTGCGATCGCGTCCGCGGCCGCGTCGGCCGCCGTGTCATCGCACACGAGCGTCGTGGACACGGCCACCGCGGCGCGCCACCACGGGTCGGGAAGCGAGTCGATCATCCGCATCTCGAGCCAGCCGCGCGGCCGCACGGGTGGGAACAGCGTCGTGAAGTGGTATGAGACGTCTTCGAGGGTCGGGAAGCCGAGCTCGTGGCCGTTCGCGATCCAGTCGCCGAGCGTCAGCGGCTCGAGGATGGGCACGAAGCGCGACTCGTCCCGGCGGATGAACATCACGCGCGCCGCGAGCGCGTAGTCGGTCCACTGCCGCACGGGGTCGGGCTCGCCGTTGCCGTCGGCGGCGGTGGTGCGGCACTCGTCGACGTCTGTCCACACTGCCAACCTTCGCGAGCGCCACCCGCTGGGTGTGCCACCCGCGAGCGGTGAGTTGGCGAACGCAGCGGCGAGTACGGGACCGGCGTCGTGGGCGCGGTGCCAGCGCCGGGCGGCGTCGGCGGCGGTCGACCCGAGGTCGACGTTCACCTGGACGGCGGCGGTCGATCGCATCATCGTGCGACCGGCGGCGCACTGGGCGTCGAAGTACGCCTCCATCGCCTCGTAGCGGGGCGAATCGACACAGCGGGGCCGGGCTGGCCCGGGATCGAGGCCGAGCCCGATCAGGCCGACGCCGTGTTCCGCAAGGGCGGCGGTCAGCGAGGCGGCGTCGGCGGCGATGGACGCGCACGCCGGGCCGATGCCGCGCAACGGTGGCGAGCTCAGCTCGACCTGGCCCCCGGGCTCGAAGGTGAGGCGGCTGCCGGCGGGGAGCTCGGCGCCCGCCTCACCCACGACCTCGGGCCGTACCGGTTCGGTCGGGTCGGTCAGGCAGACGGCCAGCCACTCGATCTCGACGCCGACCCGGCCCGAGGGACAGGGCGGGAAGCACTGCTCGTCGACCAGTTTGTGGACGTCGCGTGTCCTGAGCGACCGGCGGGTGGCGGGCACGGTTACCGGTACCCGTAGTGCGCGGTGACCCACGCGAGGTTTCGCACGGGGGAGGTCCATTGGTACCAGGAGCTCATTGGTTCCTCCTGCCTTGTTTCGGTTCGGTTGATCTCGAGTAGTACGGGCTCGGGGACGGTTCGGACGGGATCCGGGCTCGGATGACCGCGGGCCGTGCGGGTCAGGCCGAGGTTCGCTCGGCTTCCATCGGGGTGTCGGGCGCGGCGGTGGCGTGCCCGGCAGCGGCCTCGTCGAGTGAGCTGCGCAGGGCTCGGTAGATCGCATCCGGGGTCAGCACGCCCAGGAAGCGTTCCCCCTCGACCACCGCGACCCACCCGTAATCGGTGAGGAGCATGGCGGCGAGCGCATTCTCCAGGTAGTCGTCGGTCGACACCCAGGACTCGACCCGCTCGGCGCGCTCACCGGAAGTGCCTTCACCGTCCGCGTTGGCGGCGCGGACGTGACCCCGCAGGCGGGAGTCGGAATCGACCACCGCGACCCACGACGCCCCGGTGCGGCTCATGATGCGGCGGGCGTGGGCGAGCGATTCGGACGGCAGCACCGTCGGCGGATGCTCGAGGCCCTCGACTTCGATGGGCGTCACCTTCAGCCGCTTGAGCGCCCGGTCGGCACCGACGAAGTCGGCCACGAAATCGGACGCCGGGTTTCCGAGCACCTCGGCAGGCGTGTCGTACTGGGCGAGCACGCCGCCGACCTCGAGGATGGCGATGCGGTCTCCCATCTTCACGGCTTCCTCGATGTCGTGGGTGACGAACACGATGGTCTTGCGGACCGTCTCCTGCAGGCGCAGGAACTCGTCCTGGAGCC
>DATFPZ010000258.1:0-7599 GCA_035264545.1 Acidimicrobiia bacterium | reverse complement strand
CGTCGAACATGGAGACGTCGACGTACTGCCCTTCGCCGGTCTGGTCGCGATGGCGAAGCGCGGCGAGGACGCCGATGACGCCGAACATCGACGTGCCGATGTCGCCGAGCGCGCCGGCGGGTGCCGGGACCGGCGGTTGGTCCTCCGGCCGCTTGTACTCGTAGATGCCCGACATGGCCTCGACGATCGGTGCGTACGCGGGCCAGTCGTACGGCGTCTCGACGGTGTTGCCGAAGCCCGAGATCGACAGGTAGATGATCCTCGGGTCCACCTCGGCGACATCCTCGTAGCCCAGGCCGAGGCGGGCCATCGCGCCGGCCTTGAAGTTCTCGGCGACCACGTCGAAGTGCGGCACCAGCTGCAGGAACAGCTCGCGGCCTCGCTCGCTCTTGATGTCGAGGCCGACACTGCGCTTGTTGAGGTTGTTGCGCAGGAACGTCGCTCCCACGCGCCGGCCCTGCGGATCCTCCATCGCCGGCAGCGCGCCGCGGCCGGACTCCCCGTGGACGGGATGCTCGACCTTCACCACCTCCGCGCCGAGGCGGGCCATGAGCTGAGTACCGAACGGCAGCGCCTGCATCTGCTCGGCCGCGAGCACCCGGACGCCGTCGAGCGGCTTCCCGTACCGCTGGGCGTCGGCGTTGGCAACCTCTCCGAGCTTCAACGGCTCTCTCCGAGCTTCATAGGTGCACTCTAGGTGGCGCCTACAATCCCAGCCGTGCGAGGCATCATCAGTGCCGGCGGCTACGTGCCCTACCGACGACTCGACCGCTCCGAGATCGCAGCGTTCTTCGGCAGCGGCGGCGGACGCGGGACGCGCTCGGTGGCGGCGTACGACGAGGACACCACGACGATGGGCGTCGAGGCGGCCCGCTTCGCTCTCCGGAGCGCGGCGGCGGGGACCGAGCCGGGCTCGCTGTGGTTCGCGACCGCCAACCCGGCGTACCTCGAGAAGACCAACGCCACCGCGATCCACGCCGCGCTCCGCCTCGACCAGAGCTCCGTGGCGATCGACACCGGTGGTGCGGTCCGCTCGGGCGTCGGGTCGCTTCGCGCCGCGCTCGACGGCCGCGAGCCTGTCCTCGTCGTCAGCGCCGACGTGCGCGGTGGCCTCCCGACCAGCGCCGACGAGGCGGCCGGGGGCGACGGCGCTTCCGCGTTCCTCGTCGGCGACGGCGACGCGGCGCCGGTGATCGCGGAGCTGGTGGGCTCGGCGTCGGCGACCGAGGAGTTCGTCGACCGGTGGCGGACGCCGGGCGACGCGAACGTGAAGCAATGGGAGGAGCGCTTCGGCGAGACCAAGTACGTGCCGCTGGGCGAGCAGGCGTGGAACGCGGCCCTCAAGGCCGCGGAGCTCACGCCGGAGCAGATCGACCGCTTGATCGTCACCGGCACTCACGCGAGGGCCATCCGTTCGCTCACCCGCCGGCTGGGTGTCGCGCAGGAGGCCGTCGTCGATGACCTGGCCGCGACGGTCGGGAACACCGGTACCGCGCACGCGGGCCTGCTGCTCGCCGCCGCGATCGAGACGGCCGAGCCGGGCCAGGTGATCGCGGTGGTCTCGCTGGTCGACGGCGCCGACGTACTCGTGTTCCGCGCCACCGACGCCGTCGCGTCCTACACGGCGGCGCGCCCGGTGGCGGCGCAGGTCGCGAACAGTGGTGCTCTCCCCTACGGCCGTTTCCTCTCGTGGTGCCGGGTCGTCACCGTGGACCCGCCGCGCCGACCCGAGCCCGATCGCATCTCCGCCGCGGTGGCGGGGCGCACGCGGGATTGGAAGTACGCGTTCGTCGGGTCGCGCGACCAGTCGACCGGCGCGCTGCATCTGCCGCCGGCGCGCGTCTCGCGCGAGGGCGGCGCGATCGACGAGATGGAGCGCGCGCCGATGAGCGACGTGCCCGGGACGATCGCGACGTTCACGATCGACCGCATCGCGTACTCGCCGAGCCCGCCGATCGTGTTCGCCGTGGTCGACTTCGACGAAGGCGGTCGGGTCCCGATCGAGCTCACCGACGTCGAGGCCGACGAGCTCGCGATCGGCGACCGAGTCGAGATGACGTTCCGAAGGCTGTTCACCGCCGACGGCATCCACAACTACTTCTGGAAGGCCCGCCCCATCCGCGGGTAACCGACCGAAAGGTCAGGAGGGATCGACCCATGGGCTCGCACGGCATCAAGGACCAGGTCGCGATCGTCGGGATGGGCTGCACCCGCTTCGGCGAGCATTGGGACAAGGGCGCCGACGACCTGCTCGTCGACGCATCCGAGGAGGCGTTCGCGTCCGCCGGCGTGGCCAAGGACGACGTCGACGCGTACTGGCTGGGCACTGCGATGTCGGGCATGTCGGGCATGGCGCTGGCGCGCCCACTCCAGCTGCAGAACAAGCCCGTCAGCCGGGTCGAGAACTTCTGCGCCACGGGCTCGGAGGCTCTCCGCGGCGCCGCCTACGCGGTGGCGAGCGGCGCGTACGACACGGCGATGGCGATCGGGGTCGAGAAGGTGAAGGACAGCGGTTACCAGGGACTCGTCGGCGCCGGTAAGACGCCGACCGACGGCACGGGCCGCACCCTCACGGCAGCGGCGATGTTCGCAATGTGTGTTCCCGCGTACGCCAAGAGGTACGGCGTCGACGCCGAGGAGATGCGCGAGGTCCTCGCCCACATCTCGGCGAAGAACCACTACAACGGCGCCCGCAACCCGCGGGCGCAGTTCCGCCGCGAGGTGAGCACCGAGACGATCTGCGCGTCGCCGCTCATGGCCGGCGATCTGCGCGTCTACGACTGCTCGGGCGTGGCGGACGGGAGCGCGGCGGCCGTCGTCGTCCGGGCCGAGGACGCGCACAAGTACACGGACTCGCCGCTCTACATCAAGGCGCTGTCGTTCGTGGCGGGGAACTGCAGCGGCAACGCCGACCCCGACTACGACTACACGTCGTTCCCGGAGATCGAAGCGGCCGCCGCCGACGCTTACGCGCAGGCCGGCGTCACGGAACCACGTCACGAGATCGCGATGGCCGAGGTGCACGACTGCTTCACGCCCGCCGAGCTGCTGATCATGGAGGACCTCGGGTTCGCCGAGCGGGGCACGGCGTGGAAGGAGGTCCTCGCCGGCACGTTCGACCTGCACGGCGAGATCCCCGTGAACCCGGATGGCGGCCTCAAGAGCTTCGGCCACCCGGTCGGCGCGTCGGGGCTGCGGATGATGTTCGAGGCGTGGCTCCAGCTCCGCCATCAGGCGCCCGAGGACCGCCAGATCACCACCGATCGCAGCATCGGGCTCACCCACAACCTCGGCGGCTATCCCGGTGAGATGGTGTCGTTCGTCGGCCTGGTGAGCCCCGAGCTCGGCTGACACCCGGCCGCCCCGCGCATGCGGGGCGGCGCCGTCGGGTAGGTGATGCACGATCGCCATGCCCACGCAGAACCAATCCCGCCGCCCGTCGCTGACCGCCGAGTTCGGCACGCCCGGTGACGCCCGCGCCGCCATCGAGGCGCTCGAGAACCACGGGATCGACGGGCTCCAAATCACCGTGCTCGACGGTCGCGGCGAGGACCGCCGCCGGCCTGCCGACCGGCGCGCGCTCGTGCACGTCAGCGGTCGGGTCGCCAAGGGAATCGCTCTCGGCGCGCTCGCCGGAGCAGCGGTGCTCGGCATCGTCGGCGTGATCGTCGCGGTCGCGGGCGCGCCCGCCGCCGTCATCGTGGCGTTGATGCTCCTCGGTGCCGGCCTGGGCGCCGCCGTCGGCGCGTTCTGGAGCGTCGAGCGGGGTGTCGGGATGTCGGAGGACTGGGAGAAGACCTTTCAAGAGCCGGCTGCCGCCAGGAAGCCGACGCAAATCGGCGTGTACACGAACGCCGGTGCCGACACGGCACGCGCCCGCCGGGTGCTCGAGGATCACCGACCGCTCGACGTACACGACCTGACCGGCGGGAGCGTGACGCGATGACGGAACGCGAGCAGGAACGCGAGCACGTGAGCGACGAGGAAGCAGAAGAGTTGGAAGAAGAAGCCGCCGAACGCAACCCCGACCGTCAGACGCGCCGGGAGGCGCTCGAACTCGAGCTGATGGAGGAGGACCGCTCGGAGGAGGGCGAGGACGTCGGCGACGAGATCGAGTAACGCCCCCACAGCTCGCGTCAACGACACCGCGCGCCTGGCCGCGGTGTGGTGCGCGTTCGTGATCTCCGTCGTAATCAGCGCGCTCGTCGCGGCGGGAGGAACCGATAGCGATTCGCCCGTATCCGCCGCGCCGGTGCACATACCCGCCAACCGAGTCGTCGGAGACGTCACCGCGCACGGCGACGTTCGCGTCGACGGCGTCGCCCGCGGGTCGGTGACCGCGCTGGGCGGCAACGTCGTCGTGACCACGAACGGGGCGGTGCTCCGCGACGTCAGCGCGCCAGGGGGACGCGTCGTCCTCGAGCCCGGGGCACAGGTCGGCGGCGCGGTGGCGTCGTCGCGATCGCCTCGCATTCCCACCGGGGCGGTCGTTGGCGGGCGCGTCCGGTCGGACATCTCCAGCCCATCGGCGGAGGATCCCGGCTCGTTCGCGGAGCCGGTCATGTTCGCGGGTCTCCTGCTCGCGTTGTTCGTGATCGCCGGCTACGCACGAACGCGACCGCCCGTGCGCCTCCCCTCGGGCCTCCCGCTCCCGACGCGAAGAGTGGTGCCGCCGCCGCGACCACCGCTGAACCGGGTGGCAACACGATTCGGCGGGCTCGTAGTGACGGGCGGGATCACCCTCGCGGTGTGCGCCGTCGCGATGGCTCCGGGCGTGAGTTGGATCGCGACGTCTCAGCGCTTCGACGACCGGCTGCCCCGGCTGCGGGGATTGGCGCAGCGGACGGTCGTACTCGCCGCCGACGGCTCGCCGATGGGAGTGCTGGGCGACATCGACCGCGAGGCAGTGACCCTCGACCAGGTGCCGAAGGTCCTCACCGACGCCGTCATCGCGACCGAAGATCGGACCTTCTACTCGAACTCGGGGGTCGATCTCGGAGGACTGGCGCGCGCGTTCGTCGAGAACGTCACGTCGGGCGATATCGAGCAAGGTGGGTCGACGATCACCCAGCAGCTGGTGAAGAACCGGATCCTCGAGCCGCGCCACCGCGACGTGCGCCGCAAGATCAAAGAGATCGTGTTGGCGTATCGGCTCAACGAGCACTACTCGAAGAGGAGGATCCTCCAGGAGTACCTCAACACGGTGTACTTCGGTCAGGGCGCGTACGGCGTGAAATCTGCTGCGGAGCGGTTCTTCAACAAGCCGCTCGCCGAGCTCGATGTGGCGGAGTCGGCGCTGCTCGCAGGGCTGATCGCCGAACCCGAGGGCAACAACCCCTTCACGAACCCCGATCGCGCCAAGGCCCGGCGGGACGAAGTCCTCCAGCTCCAGGTCGAGCAGGGTCGGCTCACGCGCGCGCAAGCGTCCGCCGCCGGCCAGGAGCCCCTGCCGACTGTCCCACCACCGCCCGAGCACCGCCCTCAGAACCACTTCGTCGAGGAGGTCCAGCGGCGCCTCCTCGCCGACCCGCGCCTCGGCGCCACTGACGAAGAGCGACGCAACCGGCTGCTGCGTGGCGGCCTCCGGATCGAGACGACCCTCGACCCGGTGGCCCAGCAGCGCGCGCAAGCCGCGGTGAACGGCAACCTCCCGAACCAGCCGCCGTTCACGGGCGCGCTCGTCGCCATGGACCCGAACTCCGGGGCGGTGAAAGCCATGGTCGGAGGGCCGGGCTTCGAAGAGTCGCAATACAACATCGCGACGCAACCACCGGGCCGCCAACCTGGATCCACCTGGAAGGTCGTCACGCTGGCGGCTGCGCTCGAGGCGGGTTACTCGCCCAACGACACGGTCGACGGCACGTCGCCGTGCACCGTGGCCGCGCCGGGCACCGGTACGTACACGACCCAGAACGCCGAAGGCGGCGGCGGGATGCTGAACCTGCGGGCAGCCACGGAGGAGTCCGTCAACTGCGCCTTCGCGCGCCTCATCGAAAGCCTCGGTCCTGCCAAGGCGGTCGACATGGCACATCGTCTCGGGATCGCCCAGGACGTGCCGGCATTCCTGTCGATCACGCTCGGCACGCGGGAAGCGACGCCGCTCGAGATGGCGACGGTGACCTCGACGCTCGCCGCCGGCGGAGTCAGGCACGACCCGGTGTTCGTCACGAGGGTGACGACGCCGGAAGGGCAGGTGCTGCTCGACACCACCAACGCGCCCGGCGAACGCGTCGTCGGCCCGGACCTCGCCGCATGCGAGACCGACATGCTGCGCGGTGTCATCGCGAACGGAACGGGCACCGGGGCCCGAACCGACGCACACACCGCAGCCGGGAAGACCGGGACGACCGACGAGAAGACCGACGCCTGGTTCCTGGGCTACACGCCACAACTCGCGACGGTCGTGTGGTACGGCGCGTCGACGGGACGGGTACCGGGCGCCGGCTTCGGAGGCCAGACACCCGCCACGATCTGGAAGGCGTTCATGGACACCCAGCTCGCCGGCCAGCCCGATGTTCCGTTCCCGCCGCCCGGTGCGCCCTGCGCCACGCCAGGCGAGCAGATCACGCCGGTCGGGCGCCAACCCCTGCCGCCGCCGCCTCCGCCAGAAGCGCCGCCGCCGCCGGAGGCGTCAGCCGCACCGCCACCGGAAGCGCCTGCGGGGGAGGTCCCGGCTCCTCCCGGCGGCGAGAAAGGTGGAAAGGGGGGCGGCAAGGGCTGACGCCGTTTCACCCGAGCGGGTGCTGGGCGAAGAAGGTGAGCACAGTCCGCAGGAAGTCTTCGGTGCGTTCGAACATCAAGCCGTGGCTCGCACCGGCGCCGGTCATCAGCTCGAAGGTCGCGCCGGGTATGTGTGCGGCGACCTGTCGGCCGTGTCGTGGCGGGGTGATGATGTCGTGCTCGCCGGTGAGCGCGACCGTCGGCGCGGTAATGGCTCCGATGCGGTCGAGGCTGTCGAAGTCGAGGTCGGCCTGCCATTGCTCGGCGACGGTGCGGATCTGGCCGGGCGTCGTCGGCGTGAGCGGCATCGTCCAAGCGAGGAACTTCTCGAACTCCGGGGACGCCAGGAACTCGGCCGAGTAGACCACGCCGAGCGTCGTGAGCGCCGTCGCGAGGTCCCCCGCCTCCCACGGGTATTTCAGCGCGGTCATCAACGCGTTCATCACACCGTCCGCCCGCGCCCATGTGCCGTAGAGGACGAGGCTGCCGACCCGGTCGGGGTGGGCGACCGCGAGCTCCTGGGCGACGATGCTGCCGAGCGACCAGCCGAGGACGTGCGCACGCGGAATCGACAGCCTATCGAGCAGGGCGCACGCGTCCTCTGCCAACGTCGCAGCCGTGATCGGGCCCTCGCCCCGATCGGAGTCGCCGAGCCCCCGGTAGTCGAAGCTGACGACGTCGAAGTGGTCGGCGAGCGACGTCTCCACGGGCATCCACATGCCGAGTGACGCAGCCGTTCCCATCGCAAGCAGCAGCGGTTCGCCCGCCCCGACACGCCGGACGTGCAGGCGCGCGCCGGTACCGGGGTCGATCAGCGCGTCCGTCACCCGTCAGCTGTCGTCGACGGCGAACAGAAGCCGGCCGAGCTCGGCGAGATCC
>DATFPZ010000257.1:0-7062 GCA_035264545.1 Acidimicrobiia bacterium | reverse complement strand
GATCGTGTGATCGAGCTCGGCGCCGGTCGTGGCGTGCTCACGAGTGCACTGGCGGACCGCGCGGCTCAGGTGCTCGCCGTCGAGCTCGATCCCAAGCTCGTGTCGATCCTGGTGCGGCGGTTCGGATCCGTCCCAAACGTCGCCGTGCTGCGCGCGGACGCGCGGGACGTGCCGCTCCCGGCCAATGCGTACCGAGTGCTCGCCAACCTCCCGTTCGGCGTCACGAGCGCCATCCTCCGTCGTCTGCTCGATGTTCCGGCGAGTGGCCTCAGGCGTGCCGACCTGATCGTGCAGTGGCAAGTGGCGCGTGAACGTGTTCGGGCGGCCACCGGACCGCCCACGGACCTGCTCGGGGTCCGCTGGGCACCGTGGTGGGAGTTCCGCCGAGGTCGACGGCTCCCCGCTGCATCCTTTCGGCCGCGGCCGTCAGTCGATGCCGCGGTGCTCGTCGTGATCCGCCGGGACCCGCCTTTGCTGCCGATCTCGGCGAGTCGGCGGTACGCGTCGTTCATCGGTCGAGCGTTCAGGTCGAGGGCCGACGCGCGGGACCTCGGCGTGGAGCAGTGGGTCGACCTGTTCCGGGGATTCGCTCGTTTGCGCCCGTCCGGCTAAGCCGCGGCGAGGACCAGGGCGCGGTGCAGGATGTGGGCCGAGTCGTCGTGGTGCTGGTGCCGGGCCATGTTCTCGGCCGCCGCGATCATCTCGATGTCGTCCTCCGCCCATTCCCTGACTGCTGAAGCCGCCTCGTCCATACCGCGCTGGCGGTGCGTTTCCGGGGCGAGGAAATCGCCGATGCGCACCAGGTCACGCAGGTCATCGGCCTGCTGGCGGTGCATCCGCTCCGCCACGGTCAACTCGAGCGCCTCGGCTTGGGTGAAACCGGCAGGATGCGGGGTGTCCGAACGCTTCATGGCCCCTCCTCGATGGTTACTCGCCGCCGTCGCAAGCTCCGGCTCTGCGCCGACGGTCGGCAAAGCCGCCGTCGCCGCCCGCTCCGGCCAGCCTCCCCGAGAACATGGGGGCGGGAAACCGCTGGTCAGCGCGGCCGTCACGCCCAGTGGCGAAGGAGCTCCTCGGCGCCGGTCGTGATCTCGATCACGACGTCGCGCGCCGGCACCACGCCGGCGACGTCGGTCACGGACTGGCCGGCGTAGAGGGCCATCGCGTCGACCGAGCCACTGGTCGCCCGCGTCGGCGCGAGCACCGAGAGCCGGGGAACGGGCATGGTTGTTCCGCCGATCTCGATCTCCCCGACCGCATCGTCGTCGAGCGCCTCTGCTTTGTCGACGCACGATCGCAGGACTCGATGAGGCGCGTCGGGCCACATCACCGAGAACGCCTCGGTCAGGACTGTGTCCTCAGCGCGAGCGCGTACCAACGCGTCGGCGTAGTCAGGATGGGTGTCGGCCTCCTGCGTAGCGACGAAGCGTGTGCCCACTCGGACCGCGTCCGCACCGGCGGCGAGGGCGGCGGCCGCTGCTCGTGCGCTCCCGATCCCGCCCGCGGCGACAACCGGAACTTCGACCGAGTCGAGGACTTCCGGTAAGAGCGCGAGAAGCCCGACGCTGCCGCGTACGTGTCCGCCGGCTTCGACGCCTTGGACGATCACAATGTCGCACTCCGCATCACGCGCGGCTTCCGCCTCGGCTCGGGAGCCGATCTGCCAGGCGGCGAGCGCGCCGCCCTCGTGCGCGATTCGGACGAGATCGGCGTCTGGATCGTCGTAGAAGAACTCCACGAGTCGACACCGGGACGACGCCGCCGCGACGGCTTCGCGATCGACGAAAGGCACGAGCACGTTGAACGCCAGCGGCGCGGTTGTTCGCAGTGACATCGCATCGAGCGTCTCGGCGACCATGGGCGCCGGCATCATGTGCAGCGCGACAGTGCCGAGGCCGCCCGCGGCTGATACCGCCACCGCGAGGTCGGGGCCCGCGACGCCCCCCATTCCGGCCTGCTGAATCGGAAGCTTGCAGCCGACGCGGTCGGTGAATCTGGTTGTGAGCATCGCACGCTCCCTGGGCGAGGAGTCGGGTCCGATCGAACCACAGCGCCGGCGGGTCGTCAGCACCGCGGCTCGATACCGGGCGGGGCTTCCAGCGCGGTCCCCGTACAATCCGCCCATGACAGCGCCCGTTCGCGGCGAGCCCGTTCGCCTCGACCCTCCTGGGCCCGAGCCGGTGGGGCTCGGCCGGTACGGCGAGTTCGGCGGTCGGTTCGTGCCGGAGACGCTGGTCCCCGCCCTCGAGGATCTGGAGGGCGATTTCCGCGCCGCGTGGGCGGACGACCGGTTCCGAACCGAGTACGCCGAACTGCTCACGAACTACGCGGGCCGGCCGACGCCCGTCACCGAATGCCGCCGGCTGTCAGAGCGGCTCGGTGTGCGCGTGCTGCTCAAGCGCGAGGACCTCACGCACACGGGCTCGCACAAGATCAACAACGTGCTGGGCCAGTCGCTGCTCACGCGGCGGATGGGCAAGGAGCGCGTGATCGCCGAGACGGGCGCCGGACAGCACGGCGTCGCCACGGCGACGGCCGCCGCGCTCTTCGGCCTCGAATGCAAGGTGTTCATGGGCGCGGTCGACATCGAGCGTCAAGCCCTCAACGTCTTTCGGATGAAGCTCCTCGGCGCCGAGGTCGTGCCGGTCGAGTCCGGGAGCGCGACGCTCAAGGACGCGATCAACGAGACGCTGCGCGACTGGGTCGCCAGCGTCGAAACGACGCACTACTGCATCGGCTCCGTGGTCGGGCCGCATCCGTTCCCCTGGCTGGTGCGAGAGTTCCAGCGGGTCGTCGGCGACGAGGCGCGCGAGCAGTGCCGCCAGATGCTCGACGGGGCCGACCCCGACTACGTCGTGGCGTGTGTCGGTGGGGGGTCCAACGCCATCGGCACGTTCGCCGGGTTCGTCGACCTGCCGCACGTGCGCCTCGTCGGCGTCGAGGCGGGAGGGCTCGGGCCCGAGACGGGCAAGCACGGTGCGTCGGTCAACCGCGGCGTCCCCGGTGTCCTCCACGGCGCCCGGTCGCTGTTCCTCCAGGACGAGGACGGCCAGATCCGGGAGGCGCACTCGATCAGCGCCGGCCTCGACTACCCGGGCGTCGGGCCCGAGCACGCGCAGCTGGCCGCGACCGGCCGGGCCGAGTACCCGTACGCGACCGACGACGAAGCGGTCGCCGGCTTCGAGCTGCTCTCGGTCATGGAGGGGATCGTGCCGGCGCTCGAGCCTGCCCACGCAGTCGCGTGGCTGGCGCGTGAAGCCGGCCGGTCCGTCCCGGCCGGATCGACGGTGCTTGTGACGCTCTCGGGCCGCGGCGACAAGGACGCGGCCCAGGTCGCCGAGCGCGTCACCGGCGAGCGGCTCGCGTGAAGCTCGAGGCCCACCTGCGCGACCGACGCGACGCCGGGCACGCCCTGCTCGCGCCGTACATCACCGGCGGTCTCGGCTCGGGCTGGCTCGACGTGGTGCGAGCGGCCGCCGACGCGGGCGCCGACGCCATCGAGATCGGCATCCCGTTCTCCGACCCCGTCATGGACGGGCGCACCGTCCAGGAGGCGTCGCAGCGCGCGCTCGATCTCGGCGCCACGCCGGCGAAGATCGTTGCCGAAGCCGCGCAGCTCGACGTGAGCATCCCTCTCGTCGTCATGACGTATTACAACGTCGTCGCCCACGCGGGCACCGAGCGGTTCGCCGCCCAGCTTGCCGACGCCGGAATCGACGGTGCGATCGTTCCGGACCTGCCGTTGGACGAACTCGACGATTGGGCCGACGCCGCCGACGCCGCCGGCGTCGAAACCGTCCTGCTCGCGGCGCCAACGACTCCCGACGAGCGGCTTCGCGCTATCTGCGATCGGTCGCGCGGCTTCGTGTACGGCGTGTCGCTGCTGGGCGTGACCGGCGAGCGGGCGACCCTCGCCGACGCGGCCGTCGAGATGGGGCGGCGTTGCAAGGCGACAACCGACATGCCCGTGCTGCTCGGGGTGGGCATCTCCACGCCCGCGCAGGCGGTGGCAGCTGCAAGGGCGGCCGACGGTGTGATAGTCGGGAGCGCGCTCGTGCGGCGGGTGCTGACCGGCGGGGGACCGGACGAGGCATCCCGGTACGTCGCCGAGCTGCGCGCCGCCCTCGACACCAACGCCGGAGACTGAAGGAGCACCCGTGGACACCCGAACCATCGAGCTCGACACCACGCACGGGCAGATGCCGCTGTACGAAGCCCGGCCCGCCAGTGACACACGGGGCGCGGTCATCGTCGTCCAAGAGGCGTTCGGCGTGAACTCGTACATCGAGGACGTCGCGCGCCGGTTCGCCGATGCCGGCTACCACGCCGTCGCGCCGCACCTGTTCCACCGCTCGGGCGGCGGCACCGCGCCGTACGACGATTTCGCAAAGGTCATCCCGCTGTACGAGCACCTCGACGACGACGGCATCCTCGTCGACATCGACGCCACTCGCGAGCACCTCCACGCCGCCGGGTGGGGCGACGCTGCCGTCGGCACTGTCGGGTTCTGCTTCGGTGGTCGCGTCACCTTCCTCGTCGCACTGCGCCGGCGGCTCGGGGCCGCCGTCGGCTTCTACGGTGGCGGCATCGTCACGCAACGATTTCCGCAGTTCCCACCTCTGGCCGACGAGGTATCGAAGCTTCAGACGCCCTGGCTCGGGCTGTTCGGCGATCGCGACCAGTCGATCCCGGTCGAGGACGTCGAGCAGCTGCGCGACGCGCTCACGTCCGCGCCCGTCACGACCGAGATCGTGCGGTACCCCGAGGCCGGCCACGGCTTCCACTGCGACCAGCGCGACGCGTTCGACGAGACCGCCGCCAAGGACGGCTGGAACCGGACGCTCGCCTGGTTCGAGACGCACATGGCGGCCACGACGTGAAGAACATGGAGGACGCGCCGGACTCGGACTGTGACCTCTGCGAGGCGGCGCGGATCACCCCGTGGTACCACGAGGACGAGATCTGTTGGATCGCCGAGTGTGAGATCTGTGCGGTCCCGATGGTGGTCTGGCGCAAGCACGGAAAGGAGCCGTCCGCCGCCGACCTCGACCACATGCTCGACGAGCTCGGCCGCATCGCCGCCGAGCAGCTGACCGTCGAGCACTACGTCGACGACAACATGCGGAACATCCCCGATCACTTCCACGCCCACGCCCGACCCCGAGGTGGGTTCTTCGGGCACGGCTTCCGTAGGACCTAGGCGGGGCGAACGACGCCGGCGAGGGCTACGGTGAGCGGCGACGCCCAATCCGGGCGGGACGCCGGAGCGTAATCACCATGTGGGCTGTCTCCGACGATGCGCTCCTTGCAGGCCTGGCGACGGGAGACTCCGACGCGGCCGCCGCGTTCGTCCAGCGGTTCCAGCGCCGGGTGTTCGGGTTGGCGGTGACGATCGTCGGGGATCCGCGCGCCGCCGAGGACATCTCTCAGGAGGCGTTCGTGCGGGCGTGGCGCCACGCCGGCGCCTACGACCCCCGGCGGGGGACCGTGGCGACGTGGCTCCTGACGATCACCCGGAACCTCTCCATCGACGCCGTACGGGTGCGCCGCCCGGTCGTCGTCGACCCCGACTCGATCCTCGCCCTGAACCTGAGCGCGGGCGGGCCGCTGCCCGACGAGCTGGCGGCGCTGCGCGACGACGCCGATCGACTATGCGCGGCACTGATCCAGCTCCCGGTCGAGCAGCGACGGGCACTGGTCATGGCCGGACTCCTCGGACACACTGCCCGCGAGGTGAGCGAGGCGGAGGGCATCCCACTCGGCACCGCGAAGACGCGCATCCGCACCGCGCTGCTGCGCCTCCGGTCGGCGCTGACCGAGGAACGAACCGAATGACGCGGCACCGATGAGCCGGTCGATGTGCGTCGAGGTTCGCGAGCTCGCGCCTGAGCTGGCGTTGGGGATCGTCGGTGGGCCCGAACGCGCGGAAGCGCTCCAGCACGCCAGCGAGTGCGGACCGTGTCGCGCCCTCATCGGTGAGCTGGCCGAGGCGGCCGACGCGTTGCCGCTGCTCGCCGCCGAAGCCGAGCCGCCGCCGGGGTTCGAGCAACGCGTGCTCGCGGCCTTGAAGGCGCCACGGCGACGCAACCGCCGGCGCATCGCCGTCCTGGTCGTCGCCGCTGCCGCTGCGGCCATGATCGTGAGCATCGTCGGCGTGCGGGTCGTCGAGAGCATCCAGGACACGAACCGCGTCGTGACCGCGGCGAGCGACGTCCGGTCGGCGCAGATGAACGGCGCCAACGGCCTGGAGGTCGGGAACGTGTTCGTCTCGAATGGCACGCCGTCGTCGGTCGTGGTGAACGTCAACTACTGGGTGCCGTCCGGCAAGTACCGAATCGAGTTCCGCACCGGCTCGACCGACAAGCGCCTCGGCGACGTGAGCATCAACGATGGCCGCGGGTCGTGGGGTGGCGTCGCCGCCCTGCCGGGCGGTGCGGCCGGTTCCATCGTGCTCGTCGGCGCCGACGGCGCCGTCGTGTGCGAGGCGCGCCTTCCGCCGCTCAGCTGAGCCGCGGACCCTCAGCGCACGGGTTGGCCGATGCCGACCAGGTTCCCTTCGCTGTCGCGGAACCACGCGCCTCGCTCGCCACGACCTTTGGACGGGTAATTGCCCTCGATGTCGGCGATGCCGTCGACAGTGCGGAGGCCCGGGACGTCGACCTCCTCGAAGACGACGCCGCGTCTCCGCAGTTCGCCGACGACGGACTCGATGTCCTCGACCTCGAGCGCCATCTGGGTGTGATCACCGGAAGCGGTGCCGGCCGACTGGAACACGGCGAAATAGCCGCTGCCACACCGGTACCGCAGGCCGCCCTCTCGTTCCTCGACCGGCTCCAGGCCGAGCTTCTCGGCATAGAAGGCACGGGCCCGCTCGAGGTCCTGGGCCGGGAGCCGGGTGGAGACTTCAGCGCTTTCTAGCAATGTCATACGAGTTACGACCTCCGGTCCCGCCGGCGCTCATCGGTGACGCGGCGGACCCTCTGGCCGGGTGGCTACGGACGGCGGGCGGGTTGCTGCACCAGTCGCTCGCTCAACTCCCGCAGCTGCAGCCGAGCGGCAGGG
>DATFPZ010000256.1:0-3243 GCA_035264545.1 Acidimicrobiia bacterium | reverse complement strand
GCGGTGTGCTGGTCGGTGCGCCACTCCGTCCAGTTGACCGGTCGCTTCAGCTTGCGCGCCAGCAGGCAGAGCGCGACGAGCTGGACGTGCGTGCAGATCTTGTTGCCGAAGCCGCCGCCGATGTCCTGTGAGACGAAGCGGAGCTTGTCGATCCCGACGCGCAGGGCCGGCGCCATCATGATCTGGGCGAAGCCGGGGAATTGATTGTTCGAGTGGATCGTCCACTGCGCGGTGCCGCGGTTGTACTCCACGACCGCGCCGCTGGTCTCGAGCGGGGTCGACGAGAACCGGTCGAAGTGCAGGCGCTTGATCCGCACGACCTTGTCGGCGTCGGCGAGCGCCGCGTCGTAGTCGCCGTAGTCGAACTCGCCCGACCAGATCACGTTCGACCCGACGTCGTCGTGCAGGACCGGTGTCGCGGGGTCCGCGGCGCGCTCGGGGTCGAGCACGGGCTCGAGCGGCTCGTAGTCGACCTCGACCAGGTCCGCCGCGTCGCGCGCGAGCTCACGGGTGACGGCGGCGACGGCGACGACGGGCTCGCCGACGTGCCTGACGCGCCCCACCGCGAGCGCGAAGTCCTTGACATGCCCGCCGGGAGGCGGCGCGATCTGGAAGAACGCGTCGGTGGTCGCGGCGACCTCCTCCCCGATCAGCGTCCCGTAGACACCCTCCAGCTCCGCAGCCTTGGAGACGTCGATGCGCGTGATCGCCGCGTGCGCGTACGGCGAGCGGACGAAGTGGACATACGCCATGCCGTGCCGCCTGACGTCGTCCACGAACACGCCCTCGCCCTGGACGAGACGCTGGTCCTCCTTACGCGGCACGTTCTGGCCGATGAAGCCGGGCTTGACCTCCTGTTCCTCGACTGTGAGCGGCTGCCCGGGCGCGACGGTCGTCTCGCTCACGTGTCGACCTCCCCTTTCGCGGCCGCCTGAACGGCCTCGACGATGTTGACGTAGCCGGTGCAGCGGCAGATGTTCCCCTGGAGCGCGCGCCGGATTTCCTCGTCGGTCGGCTCAGCGTTGTGCTCGAGCAGGTGCTTCGCGCTCATCAGCATCCCCGGGGTGCAGTAGCCGCACTGAAGTGCGTGGGTCGCTCGGAAGGCCTTCTGGAGCGGATGCAGCTCGCCGTCGGCGGCGAGCCCCTCGACGGTCTCGATCGCGGCGCCGTCGGCTTGGACGGCGAGCATCATGCAGCTCTTGATCGCCATGCCGTCGTAGATGACGGTGCAGGCGCCGCAGTTGCCGGTGTCGCACCCGATGTGGGTGCCGGTGAGGTCGAGGTCGTCGCGAAGGAAGTGCACGAGCAGCCGCCGGGCCTCGACTTCGCGTTCGTGGCTGTCGCCGTTGACGGTCACGGTGATCCGCTTGGCGGCGATCGGTTCCATCAGCTGCTCCTTTCGAGCGCCTGCCTGACGGCGCGGGCGGCGAGAACCTCGGCGAGATGCCGGCGATACGCCGCCGACGCGTGAACATCGTCGGGCGGTTCCAGAGCCGTCCCGCGGATGGCTCCCACTACCGCGTCTTCGTCGGCGGCGGCACGCACGACCACCGGCACTGCGCCGACACAGCCCACTGCAACGGTGGCCTGGCCGTCCAAAACGGTTGCGGCTGCGTTGACGATGCAGGTGCCGTCCCGGCCGATCGTTACGGCCGCAAAGCCGTCCGCCGCGCGCTCCGCGGAAGGCAGGGTGATCTTCGTGAGGAGCTCGTCCGGCGCGACGGCGGTCATGTAGACGCCTAGGAAAAAATCGTCCGCCACGACCTCGCGCTCGCCGGAAGCACCGGCGATTGTCATGGTCGCGCCGACCGCGGCGATCAGCGGCGGCAAGTGGTTCGTCGGATCGCTCAGGCAGAGATTGCCGCCGATCGTGCCCCGGTTGCGAACCTGGACGTCCGCGATCTGCCCGGCGACGACGGCCAGAATCGGACGCGCGGCGGCGACATCGGCTGACGCAATCAGATCCGAGTACGTCGCCATTGCGCCGACGACGAGCGCGCCGTCGGCGCCTCGCGTGATCCGGCGCAGCTCGTCGAGCTCGGCGAGATCGACCAGCACGTCCGGCGCTGCCGCCCGCGCCTTCATCACGTTGGTCAATGTCTGCCCGCCGGCGAGCGGGCGCGCGCCCTCGTGAGCCGACAGTAGCCGCAGGGCCTCGTCGATGCTCGAGGGCCGCGCGTACTCGACCTCCGCGAGAAGCATCGAGGGATTCAATGCGGCGCGCGGCGCGGTTGTCAAGAAAGAGCCGCGCGCACCGCGCCGTCGACAACGCACCGTCGGCGTGAGAAGCTCCACCCGGCTTCGGGTCGGTCGAGAGGGGTGACAATCGTGAGCGACGATCTTCGTGGTGACCGAACAGACTTCCTGAAGAAGAGCGCGTCGGTCATCGCGGGCGCGACGGCGCTTCCGCTCCTGACCGCGCGTGGCGCGTGGGCTCACAACCTCGGCAAGGGCGAGCTCGGCCTCGTCGGCGCCGACCACGTCGGCCTCACCGTCCCGGACATCGGCGAGGCTGTCGCCTGGTTCCGAGACGTCATGGGCGCGACCGCGCGGCTCTCGTTCGGCCCGATCAGCGATCCACAAGGCACGTTGATGCAGGATTTGCTGGGCGTCGATCGGCGCGCGGTGATCGACCAGATCACGGTGCTCCGCATCGGTCGCAGCGCGAACATCGAGCTCTTTCAGTACGAGGCGCCGGATCAGCGCCGGACGCATCCGCGCAACTCCGACTGGTCGGGCCACCACGTCGCTTTCTACGTGACGGAGATAGACAGGGCAGTCGCGTACATGGAGGCGAAGGGGGTGCAGAAGTTCCTCGGGCCGTTCCCCCTGACGGCCGGACCCGCGGCCGGTCAGACGATCAACTACTTCAGGACGCCGTTCGGGACGTACATCGAGCTGATCAGCTACCCGAAGGGGATGGCGTACGAGGTGCCCAGCGTGAAGCCGCTGTGGTCGCCGAAGCGAAACGGGCTCCAATCGGAGGCGACGACGGTGCCGGGGCTGCTCGGGATCGACCACGTCGGCATCACGGTTCCGGACGTCATAGCGGCGGCCGCCTGGTTCGAGGACGTTCTCGGCGCCATCAACCCGCTGACGTTCGGGCCCTTCAGCGACCCGACCGGCGACTTCATGAAGCAGCTGGTCGACGTCGACCCGCGCGCGGTCGTCGACCAGATCAGGATGGTTCGCGCCGCCAACGGCCCGGGCGTCGAGCTCTTCCAGTACGAAGCGCCCGACCAG
>DATFPZ010000255.1:0-2852 GCA_035264545.1 Acidimicrobiia bacterium | reverse complement strand
ACAGCGCGCACGTCATCCGTCCCGCGTGGCCCTCCGGCCAGCGCAGCTCGGCTTGCATCCATCGGTCGACGTTCGGTGACCGCAGCCTCGCGTGCGCCCGCGTGACCTCGGGTACGTCACCACCGAGGAGCCTGAGCTGGTGCACGGTGTAGGAGCCGACGTCCATGGCGGCGCCGCCGGCGAGGTCGTACCGGTAGCGGATGTCCTTGAACCGCGGCAACGGAATGCACATCCACGCCTCGAGGTGCTGGAGAGTCCCGAGCTCGCCGCCGGCGACGAGATCGTGCATCCATTGGGCCAGCGGGTGGTACCGGTAGTGGAACGCCTCCATCACGACCAGACCCGTTCCCTGCGCAGCCGCCTCCACCGCCTCCGCTTCGGCGGCGTTCGCGGTGAACGGCTTCTCGCACAACACGTGCTTCCCTGCCGCGATCGCGTTCAGCATCCACTCCGCGTGCAGGCCGTTCGGGAGAGGGTTGTAGATCGCGTCGACGTCGGCGTCGGCGATGACGTCCTCGTACGTTGCGTGCACCTTCGGCACGCCGTGCTTACGCGCGAACTTCTCGGCTCGGGCCGGGTCGCGAGCGGCGACCGCGACCACCTCGGCCTCGGCGACGACTCGCGCCGGCTTGATCAACGCGCCGGGTGTGATGCGCGCGGCGCCGAGCGTGCCGATGCGCACCCGGTCGGTCGCGGTCACGCGCCGACCAGTTTGGCGTAGTCATCGAGGACGGGCAGCGCGACGTCGCGGCCGCCGACCGGCACGCGGAGCACGACCTCGTCGATGCCGATCGACGAGTAGTACTCGACCTTGCCCGGGTCGGGGATCGTTCCGAACGGTATGACGCGCGCAGTTGCCGGATCGCGGCCGGCCGTCGCCATTGCGCGGCGGAGTTGCGGCAGAGCCTCGCGCACGCCGGCGCCGCCGATCGGGATCCAGCCGTCGGCGTACTCGGCGACGTGGGCGAAGAGCGTGGGGCCGGCCGCGCCGCCGATGAGGACGGGCGGCCACGGCTCCTGCACGGGCTTCGGCCACGACCAGCTCGGCGGCAGGTGCACGTGTTCGCCGTCGAAGCTCGCCACGTCGTCAGCCCAGAGGCGTTGCATGGTCAGCACGTGCTCGCGGGCTACGGCGCGCCGGCTGCCCATCTCGACGCCGTGATCCTCGATCTCGTCGGCGTTCCATCCGAAGCCGACGCCGAACACGAATCGGCCACTCGAGAGGTGGTCGAGGCTCGCGACCACCTTCGCGGTCACGATCGGGTCGCGTTGCGCCACGAGGCAGATACCTGTGCCCACGCGGAGCCGTTCGGTCGCTCCCGCCGCCATGGCCAGCGCGACGAACGGATCGAAAGCCCGCTTGTAGTAGTCGGGCAGCACCGCGTCGCCGGTCGGCGTCGGCGTGCGCTGGCTCACCGGAATATGGGTGTGCTCGGGGACGTACAACGACACGAACCCACGCTCCTCCGCCGCGCGCGCGAGGTCGTCGGGACGCATCGCCTGGTCCGTTGCGAACATCGTCACCCCGAATTGCATCGCAGTACCGTAAACCCATGCGGTGCCGTGAGTGCGGGGCCGAGCTCGCCGACGACGTACGGGGTTGCCCGGCGTGCGACGCCGACGCCGGCGAAGCCCTCACCCCCCTCGACCTCGACGACACCGAGCTCGGCATCCGCACCGAGGACCGCTACGCCTACGTGCCGCCCGGCCCGCAGTGGATCCGACGACGGGTGCACGACAGCTCGAAGCAGATTCCGATCGCCATCCTCGTCGGATTGGCGATCTTCTTCATGCTCGGCGCGTTGCTCCAACGGTCGGGGCGCGATCGCGCCGAACCGCCCCGCGGGGTGACGGCCCAGAACCTGCCCGGCCTGCACCGGACGACCGGCGCGTCGCTCCTCCTGCTGGCGCCCGACGGTCTCCACACGCTCGATGTCGACGGCCAGCGCGTCCGCACGGGGTCGGTCGCCGAGCTCCCGGCCGGACCGATCACGGCGGCGGCGACCAGCGGCGACCAGAGCGTTGTGGTCGTCGACCACCGCGCCTACGTCGTCCCGTTGTCGCTCGAGGGGCCCGCAACCAGCATCGGCCCCGCCGTCGAGGTGTATCCCTCGCACCGCGCCGGGCGCGTCTGGTTGCTCACGTACCCGGCCGACGGCAGTGTCGTCGCGCGCGAGCTCGGCCTGGACGGCGTCGAGACGACCCCCGCCGCCGTTTTGGGCGGCAGCGCGACCGTCCGCGGCGCCGCGGGCGAGGGCGTCGTCATCGACCGACTCGGCGCCGACGGCACACGTTCCCTCGCCACGTGGGATCCGGGGCGGCCGGGCGAACCTCCGGCAACCTTCCGTACCGACGCGCTGTTCGTCGCCGCCGGCCGAAACGTGGTCGCGAGCAGGCCGTCAGGATGCCCCGCTGAGCAGTGCGACCTGTTCCTCGACGACCCCACCTCCGGGGAGCACCGCGTGATCGGCAACGCGCTGAGCGGCGGGGGCGTCACCGCCGCCGCCTTCACGGGCAACGGGCGACGCCTCGCGGTCGTCGAGAGCGACGGAGCCCGATCCCGAGGCACCATCGTCGACACGTCGACCGGCAAGCTGACCCGGTTCGAGGCCGACCCCGTCGCGGCCTCGCGTCCCGCCCTCGCGTGGAGTCGCGACGGCGCATGGCTGTTCATCGCAACGAGCACGGACGCCGTCGACGCCGTCGACCGCCGCGGCCGCGCCTACGCCGTCTCGATCCCCGCCGTGGAAGGGGCCGCGCTCCTCGCCCGCTAGCTCTCGATGCGTTCCTGACCGTCGCCTGGCGAAGTTGAGGAACGCATCAGGCGGGCATGATCGAGCCGCCGTCGACAC
>DATFPZ010000254.1:0-31380 GCA_035264545.1 Acidimicrobiia bacterium | reverse complement strand
CCGCCGATCCACAACGGCAGCACCTCTTGGACCGGCTTCGGCTCGCACCGGGCGTCACGCAGCTGGAAGAACTCGCCGTCGAAGTTGACGACGTCATTGGTCAGCAGCGCGCGGATGCACTGGATCGCCTCGTCGAGCATGCGGAGCCGTACCGGCACGGGTGGGAACGGGATGCCGTACGCGTCGTACTCGCCCTCGTGCCAGCCGCCGCCGAGACCGAGCACGATGCGGCCACCGGCGAGGTGGTCGAGGGTCGCCATCGCGTTCGCGAGCACGGCCGGGTGCCGGTAGCCGACCGAGTAGACGAGGCTCCCGCAGCGGACGCGTTCGGTCTCGAGCGCCAGGGCTGCGTGCGTGGCGACCGCCTCGAGGCACACCGCGCCGCCGGTCGCGTCGGCGGCGTAGAAGTGGTCCCAGACGGAGATCCAGTCGAAGCCGTGACCTTCGATGCGCCGCCACAGCCCGCGCAGCTCGTCGGTCGTCGTGTTCTGGAGCCCGGCGTGGACGCCGAACTTCACGCCGCGCCCGCCGTGGCGCCGACCTCGGGCATGACCTCGGCCGCGATCAGCCGGAGGTGATCGAGGTCCGAGAGATCGAGCACTTGGAGGTAGGTGGTCTCCGCGCCCGCGCCCGCGAACGCGTGCAGCTTGTCGACGACCTCGTGAGGCAGACCGGCGGCGCCATTGGCGCGAAGCTCGTCAGGCTCGCGGCCGATGGCGTCGGCGCGGCGCCGGAACTCGGCTTCGTCGCTCCCGCAGCAGACGACCAGCGCAACCGTCGTGCGCAGAGAACCCGGGTCGCGCCCCGCATCTGCGCACGCCTGCCGCACCAGGTCGACCTGCTTGCGATACACGTCGAGGGGCGGGAAGCCCACGTTGAACTCCCGCGCGTAGCGGGCGGCGAGGGCCGGCGTGCGCTTCCTGCCGTAGCCGCCGACGATGATCGGCGGGTGGGGCTGCTGCACGGGCTTCGGCAGTGCCGGGGAGTCCGTGAGCTCGTAGTAGCGGCCGTGGAACGAGAACCGCTCGTCAACGGGTGTCGTCCACATGCCGGTGATGATGGCCAGCTGCTCCTCGAGCCGGTCGAAACGTTCCCGCGTCGGTGGGAACGGGATGCCGTGGGCCCGATGCTCGTCGTCGTACCAGCCGGCGCCGATGCCGAGCTCGACGCGCCCTCCGCTCATGGCGTCGACCTGCGCCACCGCGATCGCCAGCGGTCCTGGCAACCGGAAGGTGCTCGCCGTGACGAGCGTTCCCAGACGCAATTGTGACGTCTCACGTGCGAGGCCCGCGAGCGTGACCCACGCGTCCGTCGGGCCGGGTCCCGCATCGCCGTCGCCCATGCGCAGGTAGTGGTCCGAGCGGAAGAAGGCGTCGAAGCCGAGCTCCTCGGCGGTGCGGGCGACCGCGAGCAGGTCGTCGTACGTCGCACCCTGCTGCGGCTCGGTGAAGATGCGCAAGCGCATGGAAAGGAGAATCTACCGGCTGTGCCGCTCGCGCTCGTGAGCGAACGCCAGTAAGCGCGGCAACGGCGGCGTTGCCGAAGGTTGCTGCAAAGCCGGAGCTTGCGACGGCGGCAATAGAGTGGTGGCGTGTTGGACATCGATCGATGGCCTGATCTGCGCAATCCGGTGATGGTCGTCGCGTTGTCGGGCTGGGTCGACGCCGGCCTCGCCGGCGCGGGCGCGGCCGCCGTCTTGAGCGAGCAGCTCGACTCGGCGGCGGGTTTCGGCCGGGTCGATCTCACGGACCTCGTCGATCTCCAGCAGACACGTCCTTCCGTTCGCCTCGTCGACGGAGCGACCAGAGAGATCACCTGGCCGGTGATCGAGTTGACCGCGGGCCGGGCGGGGCGCGACGTCGTGCTCTGCCGCGGCCCGGAGCCGTCACTTCGCTGGCGTTCGTTCAGCGAGGAGCTCGTCCAGATGTCTCAGCGCCTCGACGTGAGCATGATGATCGGGCTCGGCGGTATGCCGACACTCGTGTCCCACCGCCGTCCCGTCTCCGTGCTCACGACGGCCACGAACCGCTCACTCGCGCAAGAAGTCGGCGCGCGGCGCGCCGACTACACGGGACCGACCGGCGCGCAGACTGCGCTCCAGGTCGCCCTCGGTGACGCCGGGATCCCCGGTGTAGGCCTGTGGGCGCAGGTGCCGCACTACGTGTCGGCGACGCCGTCGCCGCCAGCTATCAGCGCGCTGCTGTCGCGGGTACGCGAGCTCGCGGGCGTGGAGACCGACCTCACGATGCTCGACGGCCAGGTAGACGAGTACCTCCAGCGGGTCGAGGAAGGCCTGTCGGAGCGGCCCGACGTCGCCGAGATGGTGCGCAACATCGAGGCCGACGAAGGCTCGGGCGACATTCCGAGCGGCGACGAGCTCGCGTCGGAGATCGAGCGGTTCCTGCGCGAGCAGGGCTAACGCCGAAAAAGGGAACAAAAAAAGGCGAGTCGACGGACCGGGGCAGGGACGGCCCGCCGACTCACCGAACTGGGGTTCCCGGGACCGGCCCGGGATCACCGCGATCTTCGCGCTTCCCCCAAAGGGGTGGCGCATCGGGATATTTCCCCTCCCTACGGACGAGTAAACCACGAACCCGACGGTCCGACCAGACCCTTCCATCAGCATTTTTTTCACGTCGGCCCTCCGGGCCGCCTCCAGGCGAATCCAGGCCGGCGGCCGAGACGATAGAAAGGCGCGCGACGGCGGCGGCTTTGCCGACCGCCGCCCGCAACGGCAGCGGCTTTGCCGACTGCCGTTGCAGAGCGGGAGCTTGCGACCGCGACCAGAAACACCGAGCCGGAGCTTGCGACGGCGCCAGGAGGAACATGAGCATCGTCCGCATCAACGCCATCACCGTGCCCGCCGACCGGGTCGAGGAGTTCGAGCGCCGGTTCGCCGCCCGCGCCGGGGAGGTGTCGAAGGCCCCCGGCTTCGAGACCTTCGAGCTCATGCGCCCGACCGACGCGCGGGACGTCTATCTCGTCTACACGCGCTGGCGCTCCGAGGACGACTTCCAGGCGTGGGTCGACAGCCCCGCCTTCCAGCACGGGCACAAGGCGCAGAGCAGCGGGGGGCCGGTCGGCTCGGCGAGCGAGCTGTGGTCGTTCGACGTGATCCAGCACGAGGACGCGCCGTCGAAGGCTCCCGACCTTCGATGACCGTCGATCGGATCACCCCGACGAGCGTCGACCCCGTCCTCGCCGATCTCACCGGCCCGGGCGGCGCGTTCGAGATCGTCACCGAGGATGTCCTGGGCGTCCCGCTGCAGATGTATAAGAACCGGCTGCATGCGCTGGGCGACCTCATCACGATGGCCGACGGGCGCGCCGGCGTGGACTTCCTCGTGCAGGGCGATCGCCGACTGACCTACGACGAGCACAACGCGCTGGTCCGTCGCGTGGCCGCCTCGCTCGCGGAGTTGGGCATCGGACACGGCGACCGGGTCGCCATCCTCTCGGCGAACAATGTCGAGTGGGTGGTGCTGTGGTGGGCCGCTGCCGCGATCGGCGCGGTGGTCGTGCCGCTGAACGCGTGGTGGAAGACCGACGAGCTCGAATTCGGATTGCAGGATTCGGGCGCCAAGCTGCTGTTCTGCGATCCGAAGCGGTGGCAGGCAGTGCGCGATCGAGTGGAGGCGCTCCCGGAGCTCGAGCACGTCTTCGTCATGGATTTGGAGGAACCCGACGGCTTTGCACGACCGGGCGTCGAGCTGCTCGGCGACGACCCGGGGAAGCTGCCCGACGCCGGCGTCGACGAGGACGACCTGTTCGCGATCCTGTACACGTCGGGCACGACGGGGCGGCCGAAGGGGGCCACGCTCACGCACCGCCAGGCGCTGGCGAACCTCCAGAACATCTTCTGCCTCGGTGTCGCCAATGCCAGCCGCGGCGGGGAGGCCGCTCCCGAGCTGTCGAGCGACGTGCAGTCCGCCGCCCTGCTCGTCGTGCCGCTCTTCCACGTCACTGGTTGTCTCTCGACGATGATGCTCTGCTACGCGTCGGGCGCCAAGCTCGTCCTCATGCCGCCGGGCCGCTTCGACCCCGACGCGGCCATGGCGACGATCGAGCGCGAGAAGGTCACCAGCTTCGGCGGTGTCCCGACGATCATGTGGCGGATCGTCGAGTCGCCGAACTTCGAGCACTATGACCTCTCGACGGTCCAGCGCGTCAGCTACGGCGGCGCGCCGGCCGCGCCCGAGCTCGTCCAGCGGATCCACGAGCGGTTCCCGAAGGTGCGGAAGACGCTCGCCACCGCCTACGGCCTGACCGAGAGCGCGTCGGTCGCGACCTCGAACACCGGCGACGACTACGGCACCCACCCCGATTCCGTCGGACGTCCCGCGCCGACGATCGAGATCGAGGTCGTCGATCCCGACGGCGCGCCGGTTCCTAACGGTGCGACGGGCGAGATCTGGTTGCGCGGCCCGACGATCATGCGCCGGGGCTACTGGAACCGACCCGACGCGACCGCCGAGGCGATCACCCGGGACGGCTGGTTCCGCAGCGGCGACATCGGCCGCTTCGACGAGGACGGGTTCCTCTACCTCGTCGACCGGGCGAAGGACATGATCATCCGGGGCGGCGAGAACGTGTACTGCGTCGAGGTCGAGCAGACCCTCTTCGAGCATCCCGACGTCATCGACGCCGCCGTCGTCGGCGTCCCGCACAAGGTGCTCGGCGAGGAGGTCAAGGCGGTGGTGCAGCTCAAGCCCGACTCGACCGCGTCGGCCGAGGACCTCCGCACCTACTGCTCGGAGCGTCTCGCCAACTTCAAGGTGCCCGAGTACGTCGAGCTGCGCGACGAGCCGCTGCCCCGAAATCCTGCCGGCAAGGTGCTCAAGAACCTCCTGCGCGGCGACGACACGTCCTTCTCAGCCGACCCGACAGACGACTCCGCGCTCTGACGCCATAGCTCGAGGTCTCGAGGAGCCGGCGATCGAGACGATCCTGTTCGACACGCACAAGTGGGTCGGGTTCGTCGCGGTCGTGGCCAACGGGATCGCCGGCATCGTGTGCCTCGTCGCGTGGCGGGTGGCGCGCTGGCGCGGGCGTCGGGTGTGGATCCTGACGATCGTCGCCGAGGTGCTGTTCCTGTTCGACGTCGTCGTCGGCACGGCGCTCGTCGCCGCGTACGAGTACAAGCCCCCTGGCATCCACATGTTCTACGGGTTTCTCGTATTCATCACCGTCGGGCTGGCCTTCCAGTACCGCGAATCGATGCGGGGACGAACCGAGCTGCTGTACGGTCTCGTCGGCTTGTTCCTCATGGGTCTCGGGATCCGGGCAGTGTTCCAGGTGGTCTGATGAGCCCTTCGGGTCCGTCGCATCGCATTCGCGTGCTGCTGCTCTTCGGCGGGCGCTCCGCCGAGCACGACGTCTCGCGCGTCACCGCCGTCGCGGTCGCGAAGGCGCTCGACCCCGCGCGATACGAAGTGCTCCCCGTGGCGATCACGACTGACGGGCGATGGCTCTTCGCCGACGAGGCGCGGCGCATGATCGAGCGAGGACCCGCCGCGCTCCCTGCCGCGCTGCCGGTCGCCGGCGAACCGGTGTCCGAGCTCGGTGACCTGGTGGCCCGGGGCGAGCACGGCGCGCTCGACAAGGACGCGGTGCGCTCGGCACTCGACGCCGATGTGGTTCTCCCGCTCCTCCACGGCCCGTACGGCGAGGATGGCACCGTGCAGGGATTGCTGGAGCTGGCCGGCCTGCCGTATGTCGGCGCCGGCGTCGTGGGCTCGGCGGTCGGGATGGACAAGGTGATGATGAAGCGCGCGTTCGCGGCGTGCGGGCTGCCGATCGCGACGTACGCGTCCTTCCGGGACGGCCACGACCGGGTGGCGTTCGCGGCCCGGGTCGAGGAGGAGCTTGGCTATCCGTGCTTCGTGAAGCCGGCGAACCTCGGTTCGTCGGTGGGCGTTTCCAAGGCCCGCGACCGGGCGACCTTCGACGCTGCTCTCGACCTCGCCCTGCGCTTCGACGAGTGGGCGATCGTCGAGGAGGCGATCGACGGCCGGGAGATCGAGGTCGCCGTCCTCGGCGACGACCCGCCCGAGGCATCGCTGCCGGGCGAGATCGTGGCCGGTGACGAGTTCTATTCCTACGCCGACAAGTACGAGCACGACGACGCTCAGCTGCTCGCGCCGGCGCCGCTCGTACCGGAGCAGACCGACGACGTGCGCCGGCTCGCAATCCGCGCGTTCGACGCGTGCCGGTGCGAGGCGATGGCGCGCGTCGACTTCTTCCTCGAGGAGCAGCGCGCCGACGGCGCGCCGGGTCGAGGGTTCCTCGTGAACGAGGTCAACACGATTCCCGGCTTCACGCCGATCTCGATGTACCCGCGCCTGTGGGAAGAGTCGGGCGTGAGCTACCCGGAACTGTTGGACCGCCTGATCGAGCTCGCGTTCGCGCGCCACGAGCGACGGGCCAAGCGCGCCGGCCGCCAGCGCGACGAGTAAGGACCGAAGGGCTAGAGGTTCACCACCGGGCACGTGAACGTGCGTGTGATGCCCTCGACCGCCTGGATCTGCGACACGACCATCTTGCCGAGCTCGTCCAGGGTGGGGGCCTCCGTCTTGACGATCACGTCGTACGGGCCGGTGACGTCGTCCGCTGACAGGACTCCTGTGATCTTGCGAGCCTGCTCGGCCACGGCGACGGCCTTGCCGACCTCGGTCTGGATGAGCACGTACGCGGTCACTGTCATGCGGCGCCCCCTGTGCAACCGGCTCGGGCGCGCATCGTAGCGCCGGGCTCCGGCCCGGCCGCTCGGGCCGCCTGCTTATCCGATCTGCACCGTGGCAGAGAGGCCCGCGCCCATGAGGTCGACGAAGTTGTCGCAATAGAACCGCTGCTTGGCGTGCTCCGACACGGGCGCCAGGCTCCGCTCGAAGCGCCCGAGCGGGTTCCGGCCGCCTTCGACGTGCGGATAGTCGGACGAGAACATGCAGATGTCGTCGCCCGACTGCTCGATGATCCACCCGGCGTCCTCGTGCGGGTACGGCGTCACCCGCACCTGGCGCGTGAAGTACTCGCTCGGACGCAGTTCGAGCTTCTGGAGACGCTCTTCGTTCCTGCGGAAGGCGTCGGCCGCGGAGTCGAGCGTGCGCATGATTCCGGGGAGCCACGTCGCACCCTGCTCGATGACGCCGAAGCGGAGGGTCGGGAACCGGTCGAGCACGCCGTCGATGATCAGCAGCCCGAGCACCTGCATGACCGGGTACTGGATGGCGATGTAGTCGACCGATCGGAAGTTGCCGTCGCCACCGTGGAAGTCGGGCACGGGCGGCAGGCCGTTTTCGAAGATCATCGGGTCGACGAGCCGTCCGCCCCCGCCGACATGGAACACGATCGGGATGCCCGCCTCCTGCGCCTGCGCCCACACCGGGTCAAGCCCGACGTGGCTCGGGGAGTGACGGCGCGGGCACGACGACGCGATCAGTAGAGCCTTGCAGCCCATCTCGAGCGCCTCGCCCGCGAACGCGGCCGACCGTTCGAAGTCGGCGAGCGGCACGTACCCCGTCGGCAGGAGGCGGGGATCGACGGAGCAGAACTCGACGATGGCGCGGTTGTGTGCCCGCGCGAGGCCGTACGCAAGGTCGAGATCATCGCCGTGCTCGACGCGCTGGAGCGTCTTGTTGGTGAAGGTGTTGAAGATGAGCTGGCTGGCGACGCCGAGCATGTCGAGGGCGGCGGGTCGGTCCTCGGCGATGAAGGAGCCGGTGGCCTCGAAGTTCTTGCGCAGCCAAATCTGCTCTTCGTCGTGGCGGCGGAACTCCGGATCCTCGTGCCGGCGGCGGAAGTGCTCGACGATCTCGTTCTCGTCGGTGCCGTCGTCTCCGATCCGGAAGCCGACCGTGAGCTCGGCGATGCGGTCGCGCACGTCGGGGTCGGCGTGCTCGGTGAAGAGGTCCGGCGGCTCCAAGAGGTGCGCGTCGGCGTCGTGGATCACACGATCAGGCATCCGGTCCCCCCGAGACGCGGTTTGGCATCGTTCAGCCCCAATTCTTGGGGAGCAGCGACGCCGAAACGAGTGCCGCGAGGATCCTAAAGGTTGCCGCGGCGGGATTGCTCGCGTTCGATGGCCTCGAACAGGGCCTTGAAGTTGCCTGCCCCGAAGCCGCGGGCGCCGACACGCTGGATGATCTCGAGGAACAGGGTCGGACGGTCGGCGATCCCCTCCGTGAACACCTGGAGGAGGTAGCCGCCGGCGTCCCGGTCGACGAGGATTCCGAGCTCCCTCAGCTCGTCCCAAGGCAGCCGAAAGCCTGCCATTCGGTTGCGCGCGTCGTCGTAGTACGCGGGCGGGACGTCGAGGAAACACAGCCCGCGGTCGCGCAACGCCCGAACGGTGCTGACAATGTCGTCAGTGCGGATGGCGATGTGTTGGACGCCGGGTCCGCGGTAGAAGTCGAGATATTCCTGGATCTGGCTCGCCCGCAGGCCGGGCGCGGGCTCGTTCACCGGGAGCACGACGCGGCCGCCGTTCCAGACGACGGTCGAGCGCAGCGCGGAGTGCTTGGTCGAGACCTCTTCCTCGTCGAAATGTGTGAGCTCGTCGAGCCCGAAGACGCTGCGGTACCAGTGCACCCACGGGTCGAGGGACCCCTCGGGAACGTTGGCGACGACGTGGTCGATCTGGTTGAGCCCGACCGCAGGCCCGATCGGGGAGCGCACCGCACGCGCGTCGTATCCCGGCGCGAATGGTCCCCGGTAGCCGTCGCGCTGGACGAAGGTGTGCACCGTGTCGCCGTAGGCGGCCACGGTCGCGCGGGTCACGGACCCCCAACGGTCGCGTTGCGTGTACGGCTCCCGCACCGGAGTGGCGCCCCGGCGCGTCGCCGCCGCGAAGGCCCGGGAGGCGTCGCCGACGGCGAAGGCGATGTCGCGCACGCCGTCCCCGTGCGTGCGCACGTGCTCGGCGATCTCGGACTCCGGGCGAAGCGCGCCGGTGACCACGAACCGAACTGCACCCTGGTCGAGGACGTACGACGCCCGGTCGCCCATACCGGTTTCGGGGCCGCCGTACGCGACGACGTCGAACCCGAGTGTCGACTCAAAGAACGCCGCTGCCTGTCGTGCGTTGCCGACCCACGCCTCGAGGTGATCGAAGTCGAGCAACGCCGGCGCGGCGCCGGCATCTCGGGGGGTACGCGCGTCAAGCGTGGTCACATCGCCCCGCCGGCTCGCCGATCCGCGTCGAGGCCACGCCAGAACGCGTAGACGCCGTCGAGCATCTCGACGGCGCCCCGGAGGAAACGGTCCTCGTCGAAGCCGGGCGTGTCGTACACCTCGCGGAGCTCGCCCTCCGTGTGGGCGGCGTGCTGGTCCTCGAGCTGATCGTGGAACGTCCAGAACCCCAGCGGCAGTTCGGGGCACTCGCGCTCCTTGAAGACGCGCAGCCCTTGGATCAGCTCTTTCCAGAAGCCGGCCGCCGCCCAGTGCTCGACGGCGAATGACGCGCCCTCGCCGATCGACGCGTCGTCCGAGCCGTACACGCGCAGGAGCTCGTCGCAAAAGAACTCGGTGCTCGAGGTGGCGTGCCGGCGCGTGCCGAGGTCGTCGAAGCCAAGGCCCAGGGGTTCGGCGAATTTCAGCAGCCACTCGAAGTGCGCGGCCCCGAACCGGAACGTGCCGCCGTCGACGGTCCCCTCGGCGCCGACGATCTCGGGATCCGTGCCGGGCTCGAGTGGCTTCGACGCCTCGGAGTGCAGCGGGCGGAACACGACGCCGAGCTCGTTGAGGAGGATCTCCTTGCCGGCGCGGTACGTGTCGAGGTCGGGCGCGTTGATGACCTTTCGCAGCTGGGCCTCGATGAACAGATGGCTGAAGACCGAGAACTGGACGGTGAGATGGCGGACGTCGTCGCGAGTCGCCTCGCCCTTCGCGAACCAGGTCGTGTACGGGTTCGCGACGACCACCGCGTGATGGCGGACGACGTCGTCGGCTCGGGCCTGGAAAGCGGCGAAGTCACGGCCTGGGGAGCTGGCGGCGTCCATCGGCGGCTCCCGCGCTCCGTTGGTCGGACGATCTGACAGCCCTATCTGTACCCGATCGCCTGAATCCGTCAACAACGCCCGGAATTGATGGGCAATCTGTTCACAAATCTCGCAGCTCGCCGTACGATCTGTTCCACGATGACCAAGGCCCTCGACGAGCTCGACGGCCGGCTGATCGCGGCGCTGGCGGAGCATCCGCGGGTCGGCGTCCTCGAGCTGGCCCGGATGCTCGGGGTGGCGCGGGGAACGGTCCAGGCCCGGTTGGGCAAGCTCGTGGACCGCGGGGTGATCACCGGGTTCGCTCCCGACGTGGACCTGAAGGGGATCGGCTACGCGGTGCTCGGCTTCACCTCGATCGAGATCGCCCAGGGTCGCCTCGTCGACGTGGTCGACCATCTCCGCGACATCCCCGAGGTGCTCGAGGTCCACGCCACCACCGGCCAGGGCGACCTGCACTGTCGGGTGGTAGCGCGGACGAACGAGCACCTGCAGCACGTGGTCAATCGCATCTTGGAAGTGCAGGGCATCAACCGCACCACGACCGTGATCGCGCTTTCCGAGCAGATCCCGTTACGCGTGCTGCCGCTGGTGGCGCGCGCCGCCGCACGGGAGGACACCGATGAATGAGCGATTCGTGCGTCCGCAGTGGGTACGGGGACGAGCCTCGCGGCAGGCACACGCGCGGCTTCCAGGGGGGACCGTCGAGGAGGAGCACGGCCGCGAGGGTTTCATCGGCCCGGCCAGTCACCTCTACCGGCTCCACGCGCCGACCGGCTGGGCGTCGGTCGACGGGCCGCTGCGGCCAGCCGCGCTCGACACCCGCAAGCTCGACGGCATGGACGGCGACGCGATGCCGCTCACGCTGCTCGCCAACCACGAGGTGCGTGTGTCCTGGTGGCAGCGTCCGGAGGGAACGCCGGGTTGGTTTCTGCGCAACGCCGACGGCGACGCGCTCTATCTCGTGCACGACGGTGAAGGGCGAATCGAAACCGAATATGGCCCGCTTGCGTACCGTGCCGCCGACTACCTGCTCGTCCCGCGCGGCACGACGCACCGGTTCGTGGCCGATTCACCGACCGAGCTGTTCACCGTCGAGTCGCTCGAGGGCGCGCTGTCGTTGCCGGATCGCGGGCTGCTCGGCCGGCACGCGCTGTTCGATCCGGCGATCATCGAGGTGCCGGAGCCCGAGCCGCACGACGAGGCCGGCGAATTCGAGGTGCGTATCATGCGCGCCGGCGAGGTCACGCGGGCCGTCTACCCGTTCCACCCGTTCGACGTCGTGGGCTGGAAGGGCGATCTGGCGCCGCTGCGACTGCATGTCGACGACTTCCGTCCGGTCGTGTCAGCGCGGTACCACCTGCCGCCGTCCGCGCATACGACGTTCGTCGGGCCTGGGTTCGTCGTGGCGACGTTCGCACCGCGTCCGTTCGAGGAGGATCCCGATGTGCTGCGGGTGCCGTTCTTCCACCGCAACACCGACTACGACGAGGTGATCTTCTACCACCGGGGTGAGTTCTTCAGTCGGGCCGGGATCGAGGCAGGGATGCTGACGTTCCATCCTGCCGGCATCCACCACGGCCCCCAGCCCCAAGCCGTCGAGCGCGCGGCCCAACGCCCACCCGGCGCGTACGCCGACGAGGTCGCGGTGAACGTCGACGCTCGCCGGCCGCTCCAGCTCACTCCGGCGGGTGAGGCGATCCGCGTCGAGGGTTACGAGCGATCGTGGCGCGGGCAGTGACGTTCAGCGCGCCGGAGAGAGCGCGAACGCCCGCGGAGGCGGCGGCTTTGCCGACCGCCGGCGCAGGAGCCCGAGCTTGCGAGGGCGACAGGTAGGCCTTAGCCGAGCCGCGCCTCGAGCGCGCTCAGCTCGTCCCACAGCGGGGTCGGGAGCTTGTCGCCCAGGGACTCGAAGTGCTCGCGGATGAGCGGCACCTCCGCCCGCCACTCGTCGGGATCGACGCGCACCGCGGCGTCGACCGCCTCGGTAGGCACGTCGAGCCCGTCGACGTCGAGGTCCCCCGTTCCGGGGACGGAGCCGATAGCCGTCTCATTCGCTCCGGCGGTGGCGTCGCAGCGCTCGAATACCCACTCGAGCACACGGGAGTTCTCACCGAAGCCGGGCCACAGGAACTTCCCGTCGGCATCCTTTCGGAACCAGTTGACGCCGTAGATGCGCGGCAGCTTCGACTCGTCGGTGCGACCGGTCATGCTCAGCCAGTGGGCGAAGTAGTCGGCCATGTGATAGCCGCAGAACGGCAGCATCGCGAACGGGTCGCGGCGAAGCTGGCCGAGCCCGCCGGCCGCCGCCGCGGTCTTCTCGGACCCCATGGTCGCTCCGATGAACACGCCGTGGCGCCAGTCGCGGGCCTCGAACACGAGCGGGACCGTCGTGGCCCGGCGTCCGCCGAACAGGAACGCCGAGATCGGGACGCCCTTCGGGTCCTCCCACTCGGGAGCGATCGCGGGGCACTGCGACGCCGGCACGCAGAACCGCGAGTTCGGGTGCGCGGCCGGTGCATCGGACTCGGGCGTCCAATCGTTGCGCCGCCAGTCGGTGCAATGCGCGGGCGGATCCGCGGTCATGCCCTCCCACCAGACGTCGCCGTCGTCGGTGAAGGCGGTGTTCGTGAACACCGTGTTCTTGGTGAGGGTCAGCATGGCGTTGGGGTTCGTGTCCATGCTCGTGCCCGGGGCGACGCCGAAGAACCCGAACTCTGGGTTGATCGCGTACAGGCGTCCATCGTCGCCGAACTTCATCCACGCGATGTCGTCGCCGATCGTCTCCGCCTCCCAACCTGGCAGCGTCGGGATGAGCATGGCGAGGTTCGTCTTGCCGCACGCCGACGGGAACGCGGCCGCGATGTACCGGCTCACACCCTCGGGGTTGGTGAGCTTGAGGATCAGCATGTGCTCCGCGAGCCAACCCTCGTCGCGGGCGATCACCGAGGCGATCCGGAGCGCGAAACACTTCTTGCCGAGGAGCGCGTTGCCGCCGTACCCCGACCCGTACGACCAGATCTCGCGGGTCTCCGGGAAGTGGACGATCCACTTCTCCTCGTTGTTGCACGGCCAGGCGACGTCGGCCTCGCCCGGCTCGAGCGGCGCGCCCACCGAGTGCATGCAGGGCACGAACTCGCCGTCCCCGAGGACCTCGAGGGCGGGGGTGCCGGCCCGGGTCATCGTGCGCATGCTCACGGCGACGTAGGGCGAGTCGGTGATCTCCACGCCGATGTACGACAGCGGCGAGCCCAGCGGGCCCATGCTGAACGGCACGACGTACATCGTCCGACCCCGCATCGAGCCCGCGAACAGCTTCTGGAGCCGGGCCCGCATCTCCGACGGGTCCTCCCAGTTGTTGGTCGGCCCGGCGTCGGCTTCGCGCTCGGAGCACACGAACGTCCGGTCCTCGACGCGGGCGACGTCACCCGGATCGGATGCCGCCCAGTACGAGCCTGGGCGCTTGGCCTGATCGAGCTCGACGAGCGTGCCCGCGTCGACCAGCTGCTTTTTCAGCAGCTCGTACTCCTCGTCCGACCCTTCGAACCATTGGACGGAGTCCGGCTCGCAGAGGGCGACCATCTCGTTCACCCAGCCCAGGAGCTTCTCGTTGCGGGTGGGTGGGGCGTTCAGCGTGACGGCCACGACGCCGACTCCTTGCGGGGAAACGGTCCAACCAGCCTACCGGTGAGCGCCCAAACCGGCCGAACCGTCGCGCGGGGTACCGGGGACCCGCTCGCGCAAGCGGACACGGGTAGGTTGACGCCGGCCGCGCCCGTCGGGGAGGACGTCATGAGCTGGCTGTCGTGGATCGTGGTCGGCTTCATCGCCGGCGCACTGGCGAAGGGCGTCACCGGGGTCAAAGGCGCCGGCTGCATCGGGACGGTCCTCATCGGGATCGCCGGCGGCATCCTCGGCGGCATCATCTTCTCGGCCGCCGGCGGTGAAGGCATCAACGAGTTCAGCCTCTACTCGCTGCTCGTCGCGTTCGTCGGCGCGACGCTGCTGCTCTTCGTCTACGGCGCGCTCACGGGGAGCCGCAAGCGGCGGCCGCTCTGACCGGCGCCGGCGTGGGCTGGAAGTGGTCAGACGTCGGCGGTCGGAAGGCCCATGTCGACCTCGGCGCCGATCCGCACCTTGGTCGCGAGGCCGGCGTCGTCGAGATCGAACACGACCCGTTGACCCTGGCGCAGCATGCGGAAGATCGAGCCCTCGAGCGCGTCGAGCGCGATGGTGAACTCTTCGCGGTCGGTGTCGCGCACGACCACGCCCTCGTGGGTCTCGGGGTCGTAGGACCGGATCACTCCCTGCATGCCGCGCCGCCCGCTACGGCTTTTGCACCTTGCCTGCCTTCAGGCAGGAGGTGCACACGTGGATCCGCTTGGGGCTGCCGTCCACGATGGCCCGGACGCGCTGGACGTTGGGGTTCCATCGTCGCTTCGTCCGCCGGTGCGAGTGGCTGATGCGCATGCCGAACTGCGGCTTCTTGCCGCAGACGTCACACACGGATGCCATCGGGACCACCTCGGAACAGGCTTCGGGAACACGTAAGGATAGCAACGGCATCCAGAAGCCTCGGAATGTGACGGCAGTAACATCCATTCGCGGAGGACGGCGGCTTTGCCGACCGCCTCCCGCGGCGCACGGCGGCTTTGCCGACCGTCGCCGCAGAGCCCGAGCCTGGCGAGGGCGACAGAAGGCAACGAGCCGGAGCTTGCGACGGCGACAGGGGAGTAATGAGTGTCCTCGAGGAGCTGGCGCCCGCCGATCTGCGGCGCGTCGTCGTCACGTACCGCGACGCGCTGCGCTCCCACCAGGACGAGCTGAACCGGCTCAACGTCTATCCGGTCCCGGACGGCGACACGGGCACGAACATGGCGCTCACGCTCGAGTCGGTCGTGGGGGAGCTCGACTCGGCCGACGGGATGGCCGAGATCTGCCACGCCGTCTCGCACGGATCGCTCATGGGCGCACGTGGCAACTCGGGCGTCATCCTGTCGCAGATCCTGCGGGGGCTCGCCGACACGTTCTCCGACCGCGACGAGGCGTCCGGTGCCGACCTCGTCGCCGGTCTCCGGCGCGCGACCGACGCCGCGTACCAAGCGGTGCTGCGGCCGGTCGAGGGCACGATCCTCACTGTCGTGCGCGCCGTGACCGAGGCGGTGGAGGCTGCGCACGAAGCAGGCGAGGAGTCGCTGGCCGCTCTGCTCGATCGCGCCGCCGCCGCCGCCCGCGATGCCGTCGAGCGCACGCCCGAGCTCCTCCCGGTGCTCAAGGAAGCGGGCGTGGTCGACGCCGGCGGCCAGGGGTTCGCGCTGATGATCGACGCGTTCCTCACCGTGGTCGACGGCCGTCCGCTGCCGGAACCGGAGGTGGTGGCGACGCCGCCCGCGGTCGAGGCCCACATGCACGGCGAGGACGCGTCGTCGCTCCGGTACGAGGTCATGTACCTCCTCGAAGCGAACGACTCGACGATCCCCGCGTTCAAGGACACGTGGGCTTCGCTCGGCGACTCGATCGTCGTCGTCGGCGGGGACGGTATGTGGAACTGCCACGTGCACACCAACGACGTCGGCGCCGCGGTCGAAGCGGGCATCGAGGCCGGCCGACCACGGAGCATTCGCGTCACCGACCTCGTCGACCAGGTCGAGGAAGAGCAGTGGGTACGCGAGCAGACGAGCACCGGGCCGGCGCGTGAGTCAGGCGCCGACCCCGCGACCGCCGGCGAGCCGTGCACGACCGCCGTCGTCGCCGTGGGCGTCGGCGAAGGGGTGCAGCGCCTGCTGAACAGCCTGGGCGTCCATGCCGTGGTCGCCGGCGGACAGTCGATGAACCCGTCGACGGCGCAGATCCTCGAGGCGGTCGAACGATGCCCGGCCGACTCGGTGATCGTGCTGCCGAACAACAAGAACATCGTCCCGGTGGCGGAGCAGGTGCATGCGCTGACTGCGCGCCGCGTCCAGGTGGTGCCCACACAGGCGGTCGTGGAGGCGCTGGCGGCGCTCGTCGCCTACGACCCGCAGGCCGGGGTCGACTCCAACGCGGCCGCGATGATCGAGGCCGTGCAGCGCGTGCGCACGGGCGAGGTCACGCAGGCCGTGCGTGACGGCGTCGGGGAGGCCGGGCCGATCAGGGCCGGAGACTGGATTGCCGTCAGCCGCGAAGGCGTGTGGGTCGTGGCCAAGACCGCGGTCGACGCCGCCATCGGGCTCGTCGACCGGCTCGCCGACGACGACAGCGAGCTGGTCACAGTTCTCGTGGGCGCCGGCGCCGCCACCTCTGACACCGCCCGGCTGGAGGAGCACCTCGCGCTCGCGCATCCACAGCTCGAGATCGAGGTGCACGAGGGCGACCAGCCGCTGTACCCGTACCTCGTCGGCGTCGAGTAGGTGGTGGGTCGGCAGGACGGGCTGACACTGCGCGAGCTCGCCGCGCACCCGGTCTCCGAGCTGCGGGCTGTGGGCCCCAAGCTCGAGGCGTCCCTCGCCGAGGTGGAGCTCCACAGCGTCCTGGACCTGCTCCAGCACTACCCGCGCCGGTACCACGACCGCACGAAGCGGGCGGAGATCGCCGAGCTCACGATGGGCGAGGAGGCGACCGTGTTCGCCCAGGTCAAGAAGATCCGAGGCTTCCGGACGCGCCAGGGCCGCGCCATGGTCGAGGCGGAAGTGTTCGACGGATCCTCCTACCTGCGCGTCGTGTTCTTCAATCAGCGCTGGCGGGAGAAGCAGCTTCCGGAGGGAACCGAAGCCGCCTTCTTCGGGCGGGTCGAGTACCGGCGCTCCCGGTTGCAGATGACCAACCCGATCGTCGACATCCTCGACCGCGTCGGCGAGAACACGGGCGCGATCGTGCCGGTGTACCCGCAGTCGGGGAAAGCCGAGGTCTTCACCTGGCAGCTCCGGAAGCTCGTTGCCGCGTGTCTCCAGAAGACCAAGCCCCGCGGCTTCGCCGAACCGCTCGACACCGAGCTCCTCGACGACCGCGGGCTCGTCGACCGGACGCGCGCCTACCGGGGGATCCACCGTCCCGAAGCGCACGACGACCACCGGCGGGCGGCGGAGCGACTCAAGTTCGACGAGTTCGTTCGCATGCAGGTGGGGCTGGTGGCGCGCAAGCGTGCCCTCGAGCAGGAGCAGACGGGGATCCGGCACAAGGTCGACGGCCGTCTCGTGGAGTCGTTCCACGGTGGGCTGCCGTTCGCGCTGACGGGCGATCAGCAGCGTGCGATCGACGAGATCTTCCGTGATCTCGCCGCACCGGCGCCGATGCACCGGCTCCTCCAAGGTGATGTCGGCTCGGGCAAGACCGTCGTCGCACTCAGCGCGCTGCTCGTGGCTGTGCAAGGCGGCTACCAGGGCGCGCTCATGGCGCCCACCGAGGTGCTGGCCGAGCAGCACTACCTCACGTCGCGCCGCCTTCTCGAGGAGCTTTCGGTGGCGTCGGAGGCGACCCTGGTGGGCGAGCGGCCCGTGCGCGTCGAGCTGATGACCAACCGCACCGGCGCCGCCGACCGTCGCCGGATCGCCGATGGGCTGCACGCGGGTGAGGTCGACATCGTCGTGGGCACGCACGCGCTGATCTACGGCGAGGTCGAGTTCGGCCGCCTCGGCGTCGCCGTGATCGACGAGCAGCACCGCTTCGGGGTCGAGCAGCGCGCGCTGCTGCGCGGCATGGGCGAGGAACCCGATGTCCTCGTCATGACGGCCACTCCCATCCCCCGGACCGCCGCCATGCTCGTGTACGGCGACCTCGACAAGTCCGAGCTGCGGGAGATGCCTCCGGGGCGGACACCGGTGACGACGCAGGTGATCGGGCCCAGCCCGCTCGAGCGCACGACCGCGTACGAGCGCCTGCGCACCGAGATCGACGCGGGCCGGCAGGCGTACGTCGTGTGCCCGCTCGTCGAGGGCTCGGCCCGCACCGAGGCGAAGGCCGCCACCGAGGAGCTCGAACGCCTCGACGAGGAGGAGCTCGCGGGCTTGCGCCTCGGTCTGCTGCACGGCCAGCTGCCGGCGCGCGACAAGGAAAAGGTCATGGACGCGTTCCGCTCCGGCGCGCTCGACGTGCTGGTGGCGACAACCGTGATCGAGGTCGGCGTCGACGTTCCCAACGCGACGGTCATGATCGTCGAGGACGCCGACCGCTTCGGTCTCTCGCAGCTGCACCAGTTGCGCGGCCGCATCGGACGCGGTGGAGGCGAATCGTGGTGCTTCCTGTTCGCCGACCCGACGACCCCCGAGGCCGAGGCGCGCATGGAGGCCGTCGCCGGATCGACCGACGGCTTCCTCCTCGCCGAGCGCGACCTCGAGATCCGCGGCGCCGGGGAGGTGTTCGGCGAGCGCCAAGCCGGGTTCAGCGACCTCAAGCTGGGGCGGATCCCGCGTGACGAGCCGATCGTGCTCGAGGCGCGCGCCGTCGCCGAGCAGATCCTCGACGGCGACCCCACGTTGTCGGAGCACGCGCAGCTGCGCGAGGAGGTCGAGGACCTGCTCGGCGACGCGGTCGAGTTCCTGTTCAAGAGCTGATGCCGCGCACACGCCACGGGGGTCTGCGCGTGATCGCCGGCAGCGTCGGTGGTTTGTCGCTCGTCGCACCGAAGGGCGGCGCGGCGCGGCCGACCACGGATCGGGTGAAGGAGTCGTTGTTCGCGGCGCTCGGGCCCGACCGGATCGTGCACGCGTCCGTGCTCGACCTGTATGCGGGGAGCGGGGCGCTGGCGATCGAGGCACTGTCGCGCGGCGCAGGCCGCGCCCTTCTCGTCGAGCGTGACCATGCTGCGGTCAAGGCCATCCGCCGCAACCTCACCACGACGCGCCTCCGCAGCCAGGCCCGAGTGCAGGACAGCACCGTGGCGACGTTCCTCGGTGGCAAGCCTCCCGCCGAGCGGCCGTTCGACCTCGTGTTCCTCGACCCGCCCTACACCGCGACCACGGCCGAGTTGGGTCGTGTCCTCGGCGGTCTCGACAGGACGGGATGGTTGACCGAGGGCGCCACGGTCGTCGTCGAGCGATCGTCGGCGGACGACACCCCCGTCGCGGGTCCCGAGTCGTGGGGGACCACGTGGGAGCGGGCGTACGGCGATACGCTCGTCACCGTCCTCACGACGCCGATCGGCTGACAGCATCTCACCGAGCAGGGAGCGACGGGGCGTGGCCACAGCATTGTGCCCGGGGTCGTTCGACCCGGTGACGAACGGGCATCTCGACATCATCGAGCGGACGGCTCGCCACTTCGACGACGTCATCGTCCCGGTGACGCGCAACCCGCAGAAGTCGGGGTCCCTGTTCACGCTGGAGGAGCGGCAAGAGATGTTGCGCGAGGTCACCGCGCACCTCGCCAACGTGACGATCGGGTCGCTCGAGGGGCTGCTCGTCGACTACGCCGAGGAGCACCGCGCGCAGACGATCGTCAAGGGCCTGCGAGCGGTGTCGGACTTCGACTACGAGCTCCAGATGGCGCAGATGAACCAGCGGCTCTCTGGCATCGACACGTTCTTCATCTCGACGAGCCCCCAGTACTCCTTCTTGTCGTCGAGCCTCGTGCGGGAGATCGCCCAGTTCGGCGGAGACGTCGCGAGCATGGTGCCGCCGGCGGTCGCCAAGCGCCTCGCCGAGCGGTTCGGAACGAACGCCTCCGGAGAAGCTTCGTGAGCGACCAGGCCGCGTACGACGTCGAGAGCATCCTGCTGCGCCTCAAGGAGCTGGTCGAGGCGGGCCGGTCGATGCCCATGTCGGCGTCGGTGCTCGTCAACCGGGAGGAGTTCCTCGAGCTGCTCGAGGAGTCGATCGCGACGCTCCCCCAGGAGCTGCGCCATTCGCGGTGGCTGCTCAAGGAGCGCGAGGAGTTCCTCAGCCAAGCTCGCCGTGAGGCCGACGACATCATCGAGGCGGGGCGGGTCCGCGCCGAGCGCATGGTGGAGCGCACCGAGGTGGTGCGCGAAGCCCGCCGCGTCGCGCAGAACGTCGTCGACGACGCCGAGGCCTCCGCCCGCCAGCTCCGGCACGAGGCCGAGGACTACGTCGACCAGAAGCTCGCCGCCTTCGAGGTCGTGCTCGAGCGGACGCTGCAGGCGGTCGAGAAGGGGCGCGAGCGCCTGCAGGTCGTCATCGAGCCCGAGCACGAGGCCGAGCCCGAGCCCGAGCCCGAGATGGACGAGCTACCAGGCTCGATCGAGGTCGAGGCGGAGCTGGAGGAGACGTTCTTCGACCAGGACGCCCGATAGGCGCATTTCGCCCCGTCTTACAGATTCTGGAAATCCAGACGCCTGGTATCCTGTCTCAGCTTCGACGTCCTGTGGGGCGACGCCGGGCCCAGTTCTTCCTCTCCCGCCCCTCGCCACATGACGGCCGACAATCCGGCGCTGCGCATCGACGTCGCCGACCTGCTGACCCACCGGGCCTCCCGCCGCGGCGTGCATCTCGAGACGCCGCTGGATTCGCTGGCCGGGTCGGCGGCCCGCGTCCCTGACGACGAGCCGGTGGTCCTCGATCTGGTGCTGGAGCGGGTCTCCGATGGGATCGTCGTGCGGGGGACGGTCCGAGCGGTGTGGCGGGGCACCTGCGGCGTGTGCCTGACCGACCTGGAGCATGCCCTGACCCCGCAGGTGGGCGAGCTGTTCGAGCCCGAGCCCGTCGAGGGCGACACGTACCCGCTCGAGGGACACGAGATCGACCTCGAGCAGCTCGTACGTGACGTCGTCCTCCTGGAGCTACCCCTCGCGCCGACGTGCGAGACGACCGGTCGTGGTCCCTGCACGCCGGACGTCGTCACCGAGGCGGAGCCGCCGCCGCCGGACCCGCGCTGGTCGGCGTTGTCCGAACTCGATCTGAGCTGAGACGGAAAGGCAATCGATGGCTGTACCGAAGCGCAAGACCCCCCGGGCCAAGACCCGCAGTCGCCGCGCCGCGAGCTGGCGCCTGGCGGCGCCACCCCGCTCGCTCTGCGCCAACTGCGGGGCCGTGAAGCGGCCGCACGTCGTGTGCGACAACTGCGGCTGGTACCGCGACCGCCAGGTCATCGAGGTCGACTAGCGCACGTGAGCACCCAGCGCATCACCGTCGCGGTCGACGCCATGGGCGGCGACAACGCCCCGGGCGAGATCGTCAGCGGTGCGCTCGACGCCGTCACCGACCTCGGCGTCGACGTGCTGCTCGTCGGGCAGGAGAACGCGATCGCTCCGCTGCTCCCCGACGGCCGTGTCGCGGGCGTCGACGTCGAGCACGCCGGCGACGTCGTGGCCATGGACGAGGACCCGGCCGCGGCGGCGCGGCGCAAGAAGGACTCTTCGCTCGTGCGTTGCGCCCAGGCCGTCCGCGAAGGGCGCGCCCAGGCCATGGTCGGTGCCGGGAACACGGGAGCGACGATGGCGGCGGCGCTGCTGCGCATGGGCCGGGTGCGCGGCATCTCGCGTCCCGCCATCGCGGTGCCGATCCCCGTGCCCGCGGGGACCCGCCACCAACTGCTCATCGACGGCGGGTCCACCGTCGACTGCACCCCCGAATGGCTCGCCCAGTTCGCGCGCATGGGACGCGAATACGCGCGCACCCGCCTCGCCGTGGACGAGCCCACGGTCGGCCTGCTCTCGAACGGCGAGGAGCCCGGGAAGGGCGACGAGCTGCGCAAGCGCGCGTTCTCGCTGCTCGAGAAGGTGCCGGGCTTCCACGGAAACGTCGAGGGCCGCGACCTCATGCACGGGACGGTCGACGTCGTCGTGACCGACGGGTTCACCGGCAACGTCGTGCTGAAGACGCTCGAGGGCGCGCTGCGCGCCGCCGTCGAGCTCGTCTTCGGCGTGCTCGACTCGACGCCGGAGGCGAAAGAGGCGGGCAAGGTCGTCGCCCCGCTGCTGCTCGACGCGGCGGGAGTGTTCGACCCCGACATGACCGGCGGCGCGGTACTGCTCGGCGTCGACGGCGTGTGCGTCATCTCGCACGGCTCGTCGTCGGCGCGCGCCATCGTCAACGCAGTGCGGGTCGCGCAGGAGTGCGCCGAGACCGGCGTGGTCGGGAGGCTCAAGGAGGCCATTGATGCCGGCTGAGACCCACGTCGCGCACGGCCCGATCGGCCCCGACGAGGTGTACCGGATCCTGCGCGAACGGCTGGCGGAGATCCTCGAGATCGACGAGGACCGCATCAAGCTCGAATCGAGCTTCACCGAGGACCTCGACGCCGACTCGCTCGCGCTCATCGAGCTCGTCGAAGCGCTCGAAGAGGAGCTCGGCGAGCGAACCGTCGGCTTCAGCATCGACGACGAGGACCTCGGCGATCTGCGCACCGTGCAAGAGGCAGTCGACTACGTCGTCGTCCGGCTCGGGAGTTAGCGGTGCGCACCGGACGTCGTCGGCGAAGGAAGGACGCCAAGTCGCGCGGTCTGGACGCCGTGCTCGGGTTCAAGTTCCGTGACCCCGGGCTGATCGATCGGGCGCTCGCGCACCGCTCGTACTGCGCCGAGCACCCCGACACGTTGTCGAACGAGCGGCTCGAGTTCCTCGGCGACGCCGTCCTCGGGCTCATCGTCACCGACTACATGGTCGCCGAGTACCCCGACATGCCCGAAGGAGAGCTCGCCAAGCTGCGCGCCTCGGTCGTCAACAGTGAGGTGTTGGCCGAGGTCGCGCGCGAAGCCGGGCTCGGCAGCTCGCTGCTGCTCGGCAAGGGGGAGGAAGCGACGGGCGGGCGCGACAAGCCGTCGATCCTCGCCGACGCCATGGAGGCTGTGATCGCCGCCGTGTACCTCGACGGGGGGTGGGACTCCGCCCGCAAGCTCGTCTTGCGGCTCCTCGAGGCGCGCATCATCGAGGGCGCGGCCGGTCCGGGCGGGCACGACTACAAGACCCGGCTGCAGGAGCTGGCGACCCAGACCTTCGACCAGCTTCCCCGCTACCAGGTGCGCCACGAAGGGCCCGACCACTCGAAGCGCTTCTTCGCCACCGTGATGTTGCGCGGCGAACCGTGGGGAACGGGCGAGGGCCGATCGAAGAAGCACGCGGAGCAAGCGGCGGCACGCGTCGCCTGGCGGTACCTCCGCGAGATCGCGGACCCGCGCAACGGTGCGCACGCGGTCACGACAGGGACCGAAGCGTCCCGACCGGAGGAAGACGATGCCGGAGTTGCCTGAGGTCGAGGTCGTTCGCCGCGACCTCGAACGGGAGATCGTGGGCAAGCGCGTCAAGGCTGTCGATGCCGACGGCATGCGTTCGATACGCCGGCACCACAACCGGAAGCAGTTCGCGAACCGTCTCGTCGGCAAGCGGATCACCGGGATCGAACGGCGCGGCAAGTACATCCTGGCGAGGCTCGACGGTGGCGACGTCCTCGTGATTCATCTCGGGATGTCCGGACAGCTCATCCGGGCCAAGGGAACCCGCGAGGCGATGACCAAGCACACGCACGTCGTGATCACGTTCACGCAGGGCGGTCAGCTGCGCTTCATCGACCCGCGCACGTTCGGCGAGATGTTCGTCACCGAGCTCGACGGCGTCGAGAAGGAGGCGCCGGAGCTCTCGCACCTCGGGATCGACCCGCTCGAGGACGCGATGTCATGGGACAATTTCGGTCGCCTGGTCGCGTCGAAGCACATGAAGCTCAAGACCCTTCTGATGGACCAGAAGTTCCTCGCCGGTATCGGCAACATCTACAGCGACGAGATCCTCTTCGGCGCCGGCCTGCGCTGGGACCGCATGAGCGACTCGCTGTCGGGCGAGGAGATCCGCCGGCTCTATCGCTCGATGGTCGAGACGCTCCAGGACGCCGTGAAGTACCGCGGCTCCTCGCTCGCCGACGAGCAGTACGTCGACCTCAACGGGAAGCCGGGCGAGTATCAGCTGCACCACAAGGTGTACGCCCGAGAGGGCGAGGCGTGCCGGCGCTGCCGCCAGCCGATCGTCCGCCAGCGCATCGGCGGGCGCTCCACGTTCTTCTGCGAGGCGTGCCAGGTCTGACGGACCATGACCGTTGATCGCGTCCGGCGCCGTGCGTTGGTCGCCGGCCGGGTGCAGGGTGTGTGGTTCCGGGAGTCGTGTCGCGACGCGGCGCTGGCCGCCGGGGTCGCCGGCTGGGTGCGCAACCTCGCCGACGGCCGGGTCGAGGTCGTGCTCGAGGGTCCTCCGGCTGCCGTCGACCAGGTCGTCGCGTGGTGCCGTCGGGGGCCGCGGCGGGCCCATGTCGACGGCGTCGACGTGATCGACGAGACGCCGGTCGGGGAGCAGGGCTTTCGCGTGCGGTAGACCGCGATTTTCACGGAAGCGTCCCCGCCGAGCGCGATCCTCGTGGGTACGATCCGACGGCTGCCTGAGTTCCCTGAAGGAGAGCCTGCCGGGTGTTCCTCAAGTCTCTGACCCTGCGAGGCTTCAAGTCGTTTGCCGACAAGACCGTGCTCGAGTTCGAGCCCGGTGTGACGGTCGTGGTGGGGCCGAACGGCTCGGGCAAGTCGAACCTCGTCGACGCGGTGGCCTGGGTGCTCGGGGCGCAAGGGCCGCGCACCCTGCGCGGCGGCCGGATGGACGACGTCATCTTCGCCGGCACACCGGAGCGGTCGGCGCTCGGGCGGTCCGAGGTCTCGCTGACGATCGACAACACGGCCCGCCTGCTGCCGATCGAGTTCACGGAAGTGACGATCACGCGGACGCTCTTCCGCGACGGCGAGTCCGAGTACCAGATCAACGGCGTCACGTGCCGGCTGCTCGACATCCAGGAGCTGCTGTCGGATACGGGCATCGGCCGCCAGCAGCACGTCATCGTCGGCCAGGGTCAGCTCGACGAGGTGCTGACCTCCCAACCCGGCGACCGCCGGGCGGTCATCGAAGAGGCCGCCGGCGTGCTCAAGTTCCGCAAGCGCCGGGAACGGGCCGAGCGCCGGCTCGAAGCCACCGAGGGCAACCTGCTGCGCCTCAACGACCTCGTGCGCGAGGTCGGCCGCCAGCTCCGGCCGCTGGAGAGGCAGGCCGACGCCGCCCGACGGTACGGCGGCGTCGAAGCGGAGCTGCGCGCGATCCGCCTCTACCTCGCCGGCCACGAGATCGCCGGCCGCCAGGCCCGGCTCGAGCGCCTGCACGACGCCCGCAACGAGAACGCCGAGAAAGAGCGGCTCGTGCGGGCGCGGTTGCGCGAGCTCGACCGCAGCGTGCTCGACATCGAGCACTCGCTCACCGCCCTCGGCCACGACGACGCCGCCGAAGCGCTCGTGCGGGCCGAGACGATGCGCGAACGCGGCCGTGGCCTGCGCGCGCTGCTCGCCGAGAAGCAGCGCGGTCTCGAGCGCGAGCTGACCGCCGCCGCCGACGAGGGCGTGATCGAGACGCTCGTGGCCGACGCCGACGCGCTGCGACGCGAGCTCGCCGAGGTCGACGACGAGTCGTCTGCGCTCGAGCCGAAGCTCGCCGAGGTGGAAGCGGCCGAGCAGGACCTGGAGTCGGAGCGCGCGGCGATGACCGACGAGCAGCGGGCCGGAACCGAGGGCGTGCCCGCGGCCGAGGCGCGCCTCACCGAAGCCGACGAGCGCTGGCGCGAGGCCGAAGCCGACGCGGCGCGCGGGCGAGCCCGACTCGACGCCCTCGACCTCGCGCTGGGCGAAGCACGCGCCGGGACCGGCGCCGAGGTGCTCGGCGACCTGGATGGTGTCGCCGGCCCGCTCGGCGACCACGTCGAGCTCGAGTCCGGGACCGAAGCGGCGGTCGCGGCCGGCCTGGGCGACGCGCTCCAAGCCGTCGTGCTCGAAGGCGGCGACGCGGCCCGACGCGCGCTCGAGCACGTCAAGGCCGGCGACGCCCGCGCGCTCGTGCTCGTTGCCGACGCGCTCCCTGCCGGTGCACGCTCGCCGGTGTCGCTGCCGGTCGGCGGGCGCCCGCTCGCCGAGTGCGTGCGAGCGCGCCGGCCCGACCTCGGCGGGGTGCTCGAGCGGCTCCTCGCCGGCATCGTGCTCGTGGAAGGCGGATGGCGGGCTGCGCTCGACACGACGCTCGCGCACCCCGACGTGATCGTCGTCACCCGCGATGGCGACCGGCTCGGCGGGTCGGGTCCGTGGCGCCTCGGCGGCGGGACGGCGCCGGCGGTGACCCAGGCGGCGCTGGAAGACGCTGCCGCCGAAGCCGCGGCAGCCGAGACGACGCGCGCCGCCGCGGAGAGAGCTCGGGCCGAGGCGGGCGCGCACCTCGAAGCCGCCCGCGCTCGTCAACGCGATGCGCAGGCCGCGCACGACGCCGCCGTTGCCGAGCTCGACCGGCGCGCGAGCGACGTCGCCGCCATGCGCCGCGACCTCGAGGTGCGCGTCGCCACGCTCGCAGAACGGTGGGCCGTGTTGACCCGCCGGCTCGAGGGCGTCGACGCGCGATTGTCGAGTCGCGACGCGACCGAGCACGCCGAAGCCGAGCAGCGTCGGTCCGCGCTCTCCGGACGGGCGCGCGCCTACAGAGAGGTCGAGCAGCGCCTGACCGCGTTGCTGTCCGAGGTCGAGGCCATCCACGACCGGCTCCGTGAGCGGAGGCGGCGCCAGTCCGAGGCGGCGCGATCGTCGGGCGAGCGCCTCGATGCCCTGCGAGCGGAAAGAGCCGCGCTCGAGCAGGAGAGCGCCGAGACGCGCGAGAAGCTCAACCGCGCCGAGATCGACGAGGCCGAGACGCGCATGCGGCTCGACAATGCGATCGAGAAGCTGCGCACCGACTTCGACTGCGAGCCCGCGGTCGCCCTCGACGCGCCGCAGCCGGAAGTGCCCGAGGGGACCACGCTCGCCGGCCGCGCCCGCGAGCTCGAACGTGAGCTGCGGATGCTCGGCCCGATCAATCCGTTGGCGCTCCAGGAGCACGATGCCCTGGCCGAACGCCACGCGTTCCTTCAGCAGCAGCTCGATGACGTGAAGGAGAGCCGGCGCGAGTTGTTGCGCGTGATCCGGGCCGTCGACCGCGAGATCGTGAGCGTGTTCCGAACCGCGTTCCAAGACGTGAGCGAGCACTTCGCCGCGTTGTTCGCGACCCTGTTCCCCGGCGGCGCGGGTCGCGTCTTTCTCACCGACCCCGATGACGTGCTCAACACGGGGATCGAGATCGAGGCGCGCCCTTCGGGCAAGAACGTGCGTCGACTATCGCTGCTCTCCGGTGGCGAGCGCTCGCTCACCGCGCTGGCGTTCCTGTTCGCGGTGTTCCGGGCCCGGCCGTCGCCCTTCTATCTCCTGGATGAGGTCGAAGCCGCGCTCGACGACGTCAACCTCCACCGCTTCCTCGACCTCGTCGACGAGTTCCGCAACGAGGCGCAGCTGGTCATCGTCACCCACCAGAAGCGCACGATGGAGGCGGGCGACCTTCTCTACGGCGTCTCGATGCCGCCGGGCGGCTCCAGCAAGGTCGTCAGCCAGCGGGTCGAGGAAGCCATGCGGAACGCGGAGCCGGCGCCCGCGTAGCGGGTCGTTCGCAGACCCGGGCCGATCGGCCGGCCCGGCCGGCGCTAGCTTCGGGCGGTCATGCCTCCTCTCGCGCTGTTGCCGGCGGCGACGTCCGTGCAGTCCCAGGTGAGCCCCGAGACCGAAGTCTGCGGGGCACGCGGTCAGCGGTCGTGGCTGTGCTCGACGGTGTTCCGGGTGACCGACAACGACCGCGCCGCCGAGATCGCCGACGCGTTCGCGAAGCCGGCGCGCGTCGTGCTCATCCTGCTCGTCGCGTGGATCGTCACCCAGCTCGTCGATCGACTCATCCGTCGCATAGTCGCCCCGCCCGCCGACAAGCCCAAGGACCGCAAGCCCAAGAAATCCCCATTCGGGTTCATCGACACCAGCGGGGCGCCGAGCGCGCGTCGAGCGCAGCGGGCCAAGACGATGGCCGACGTGTTGGGGAGACTCGCCAACGCGATGATCTGGGGCATCGCGGTGCTGGTCGCGCTGGGAGAGCTCGGGATCGACCTCGCGCCGCTGATCGCCGGCGCGGGCGTGCTCGGGATCGCGCTGGGCTTCGGAGCCCAAAGTCTCGTCCGCGACTTCATCGCGGGGTTCTTCATGCTCGTCGAGGATCAGTACGGCGTCGGTGACGTCATCGACGTCGGCGGAACCGTCGGAGGCGCCCCAGGCGGGAGTGTCAGCGGCACCGTCGAGGGCGTGAGCCTGCGAACGACGCGCCTCCGCGACGTCGAGGGCGTCGTCTGGCACGTCCCGAACGGCGAGATCAAGCGGGTGGGCAACAAGTCGCAGCAGTGGTCGCGCGCGCTGCTCGACATCGAGATCGACCGCGACACGGACATCGCGAGCGCCATCAGCGCGATCAAGCAGACCGCCGACACCATGTGGCACGACGAGAAGTGGCGCGACGCCATCCTCATGGAGCCTGACGTGTGGGGAGTCGAGGAGCTCGGCGCGCAGAGCATGAAGATCCGCCTTGTCGTCCAGACCCTTCCCCTGCAGCAGTGGCGCGTTGCCCGGGAGCTCCGAGCGCGCATCAAGGCGGCCCTCGACGAGGCCGGGATCGAGACCCCTCGCGAGACGATCACGTACCGCCGCGGCGATCCGCCCCCGCCCGCCGCCGAGGAGCACTGATGTCCCCGACCCTCGCCGCCGTGCTCCTCATCGGCATCTTCGTGCTCGCCGCCGTGCTCATCTGGCTCGGGCTCGGCCTGGCGCGCCGCGCCCGGCGGCTCGAGGAGGCTCCTCTGCTGACCGAGCCGGGCGAGCCCGGCGGCGACGTCGCGGCGCCACCGCGTCCGCCGCGCCTGCGCGACAGGCTGGGGAAGACGCGCGCCGCCGTGTCCCGATCGCTCGGCGCGCTCACCGGGCGGCGAACGATCGACGACGAGGCATGGGACAGCGTCGAGGAGGCCCTGCTCGTCGCCGACGTGGGCGTGCCGACGACGTCGCGGCTGATCGACGAGCTGCGGGCGCGGGCGACCTCGGCGCGGGTGGACGACCCGGAGCAGCTGGTCACGCTCCTGCGTGAGGAGATCGTCGACGACCTCGCCGGTGTCGACCGTTCCCTGCACCACTCGCCGGACGGGCCGACGGTGTGGCTGTTCGTCGGAGTGAACGGGACCGGCAAGACGACGACGATCGCCAAGCTCGCCCGACGCGAGATCGACGACGGTCGCCCGACGCTGATGGCGGCGGCGGACACGTTCCGGGCCGCGGCCGCCGACCAGCTCGCTCACTGGGCGGAGCGCGTCGGCGCCGACGTGGTGCGGGGCCAGGAGGGCGCGGACCCGGGATCGGTGGTCTTCGACGCCGCGGCCGCGGCGGGTGGTCGGGGCGCCGGCGTCGTGCTCGTGGACACCGCCGGGCGGATGCACACCAAGGTCAACCTGATGGAGGAGCTCAAGAAGATCCGCCGCGTCGCCGAGCGGACTCCGGGCGCGCCGCAGGAGGTCCTCCTCGTCATCGACGCGACCACGGGCCAGAACGGCCTGGCGCAGGCGCGTCAGTTCACGGAGGCCGTCGGGGTGACCGGCGTCGTGCTCACGAAGCTCGACGGAACGGCCAAGGGCGGCATCGTGCTGGCGATCGAGGTCGACCTGGGCATTCCGGTGAAGCTGGTCGGCGTGGGCGAAGCGCCCGAGGACCTCGTGCCGTTCGACCCCGAGGAGTTCGCCGCCGCGCTCTTCGCATAGCGTGAAGGGCGTGTTCGACGCCCTCGCGGACCGTTTCGACGGCATCTTCAAACGGCTGCGCGGCCGTGGCCGCCTGAGCGACAAGGACGTCGACGAGGTCGCGCGTGAGATCCGCGTCGCGCTGCTCGAGGCCGACGTCAACGTCGCGGTCGTCAAGTCGTTCATCAACCGCGTCAAGGAACGCGCACGCGGCGCCGAGGTCGCGAAGAGCCTGAGCCCCGCCCAGCAGGTCATCAAGATCGTCCACGAAGAGCTCGTGACGACGCTCGGCGGTGAGACGGGCAAGCTCGCCATGAGCTCGAAGCCGCCGACGGTCGTGATGCTCGCCGGCTTGCAGGGCTCGGGGAAGACGACCGCCGCCGGCAAACTCGCGCGCCATCTCGTCGCCGACGGGCGCAAGCCGCTGCTGGTCGCCGCCGACCTCCAGCGGCCCGCGGCGGTCGAGCAGCTGCGCGTGCTCGGCCAACGCATCGACGTGCCGGTGTTCTCCGAGCCGACCGACCCGGTCAAGGTGGCGCGGGGCGCGCTGAAGGAGGCCGACCGCACCGGGCGCAACGTCGTGATCATCGACACCGCCGGTCGGCTCCAGGTCGACGCCGACCTGATGGGGGAGCTGCGCCGCATCCGCGCCAAGGTCGAGCCGCACGACACGCTGCTCGTCGTCGACGCCATGACCGGCCAGGAGGCCGTCAACGTGGCGGAGGCGTTCGACGAGGCGGTCGGGCTCGACGGTGTGATCCTCACGAAGATCGACGGTGACGCCCGTGGAGGCGCGGCGCTCTCGGTGAAGGAGGTGGTCGGCAAGCCGATCCTCTTCGCCGGCACGGGCGAGAAGCTCGACGACTTCGAGCCGTTCCACCCCGACCGCATGGCCAGCCGCATCCTCGGCATGGGCGACATGCTCACGCTCATCGAGAAGGCCGAAGCCGCCTTCGACGAGGAGGAGGCGGCGAAGGCCGAGAAGAAGTTCCGCAAGGGCCAGTTCACGCTCGAGGACTTCCTCGAGCAGATGCAGCAGGTGCGCAAGATGGGCCCGATCCAGAACCTCGTCGGCATGATGCCGGGGCTGCCGAAGGAAGCCCGCGAGGCCGAAGTCGACGAGTCGCAGCTCGGTCGGATCGAGGCGATCATCCGGTCGATGACGCTCGAGGAGCGGCGCAACCCGACCGTCATCAACGGCTCGCGCCGGCTGCGGATCGCCCGCGGGAGCGGCACGACCACCCAGGACGTCAACGGGATGCTCAAGCAGTTCAAGATGGTTCAGCAGATGATGCGGTCGGTGGCCAAGGGCAAGATGCCGCGGCTCCCGGTGCCGGGCCGCTGACTGGCTACCCTGGTGCGTCCTGCGGGCGTTCTCCCGACGCCCGGACCCGAGCTCGAGAGGAACACCTCGAAGTGTCCGTGAAGATCCGCCTCATGCGGATGGGCAAGAAGAAGCAGCCGACGTACCGGGTGGTCGTCGCCGATGCGCGCTCGCCCCGCGACGGCCGCAACATCGAGACGATCGGCCATTACCGCCCCCGCCAGGACCCGGCCGTCGCCGACATCGACGGCGAGAAGGCCCTGGCGTGGCTGCGGAAGGGCGCGCAGCCGACCGAGCAGGTGCAGAAGCTGCTGACGGTCTCGGGCGTCTGGGCGCAGTTCGAGTCCGAGAAGGGCGGTCGCGTCGACACGAAGCTGGCTCGTCGTCGCCTCGACGACCCGAAGGCGGCCCCGAAGAAGGCGAAGCAGACCGAGGCGCCGGCGCCGGAGCCAGAGCCTGAGCCTGAGGCACCCCCAGCCGCGGCCGACGAGAGCGCCGCGGCCGAAGGCA
>DATFPZ010000253.1:0-2263 GCA_035264545.1 Acidimicrobiia bacterium | reverse complement strand
ATTCGGGCGCATGCTTCTCGTTGGCGGGCGGGTCGGTGCGGATCGCGACGCCGGCGGGGACGTTCTCGTCGTAGTCGTGCTTGGGATCGACGGCGAAACCGGCACCGGCCAGCGTGAGGGTGGCCTGTTCCTCCCCTTGCCCGGCGACATCGGGGATCACGACCGGGGGCGGCCCGCGCGAGACCACGAGGCGGACCGTGCCGCCGTCGTCGAGGAAGGCGCCCGCCGACGGCGCCTGGCTGATCACCCGGCCGGCCGGGTCGTCCACGTCGCGCTGCTCGACGTGGACCACGAGGCCGGCCTTGGCGGCTCGCGCCGCGGCTTCGTCCTGCGTGAGCCCCACGAGCTGCGGCGCGGCGACGGTTCCGCCGGCCGCCGACCGTGCGAGGAGCAGCCCGGCCGCGACCAGCACGGCGATGACGAGCACGGCGACCACCGCAGGCACGGCACGTGGCGCGTACCGCCCGGAACGCGGGGCGGGCGCGGTGTCCGCGCGTGCGGCCGTATCCGTTCGCGCCCGCGCCGTGGCCACGGTGGCGTCGGCGTCCTGGTCGAAGACGGTGCTGGTCTTGCGCAGCTCGGTGGGGTGCGGGTCGACGTGAGCGTCGAGGCCGACGAGCGTGAGCGGACCGGGCGGTGGCAGGTGACGTGACGCGTCCGCGAGCGCGTCGGCCATCGTGATCGCGTCCGGGTACCGCTCGGATGGTTGCGTCCTTCCGGCACGCTCCACGACGGGGGCGAGCGCGCCGAGCTCCTCGGGCGCGGCGAGCGGGACGCGGGCGCGCACCGCCAGCGTCCCGATGAGCGTGTCGGCCACCTCGGGGACGCGCCCCGTGACCGACTCGATGAGCACGACACCAAGTGCGTAGAGGTCGGCGCGCGCGTCGAGCGTCGCGCCGGTACCCTGCTCGGGCGCGGCGTATCGCGCCGTACCGACGAGCGCGCCGGTCGGCTCCGTCCAGCTTGCTTCCGCCAGCGCACGCGCCAGGCCGAAGTCGGCGACGCGCACCGTGCCGTGCTCGTCGAACAGCAGGTTCGCCGGCTTGACGTCACGGTGGACCAGTCCGCGGGAATGCGCGTACGAAAGCGCGGTGGCGACGTACCGGCCGGTGTGCGCGGCCTGCGCCGGTGTCAGCCGGATGCCCTCGTCGAGGATGCCTCGGAGGCTGCCGCCCGATAGAAGCTCGAGGACCATGAAGGGGACGGCGTCCTCGCCCCAGTCGAAGACCGTCACGACGTTCGGATGCTGCAGAGAGGCGGCGAGTTGGGCCTCGGCGCGGAAGCGGCGGAGGAACCCGGCGTCGTCGGCCAGCGCCCCGTGCAGCACCTTCACCGCGACGCGACGCCGGAGGCGCACGTCGTCGGCGACGTACACACGCCCACTCCCGCCCGAGCCGATCGGCGCGAGCAGCCGGTACCGGTCGGCGAGCACGCGGCCGGCGAGATCGGTCAGGCCGCTCAACGCCATGAGCGTTCACGGTACCGAACGCGCGCGTCGATTCCGCGGCACACCCGACGGTTAGTCTCGATGCGTGGTTACGAAGTTCGCGGGGGGTGACGCGTCCCGTCGCCGACCGACGGGTGTGCACCCGTGGCGCGTGGTGATCGTCGTCGGCGGCCTCGCGCTCGTCGTCAGCCTGGTGCTCGTCCTGGGCTACAACTCCGACACGTCGGATCAGGGGAAGCAGAGCCTGAACGCGGACATCGCACAGGTACGACCCGCGCCGGGGAGCATCGTGAACCAGCTCGACGACATCGAGGTCCGCCTGCGGTCCGGCCTGACCGGGGTGATCGTGCTCAACGGGAAGCGCATCCCCGAGGATCAGCTCGTGATCGACAACGCCACGAGCACGCTCTCGTTCCGGCCCGGAGAGGGCAAGGAGATCAGTCGCCTGCCGGCGGGCGCGAACGACGCCGCCGTCCTGTATTGGAGCCAGACCCAGGCCGAGCCGGCCAAGCCCAAGAGCTTCGGCTGGACCTTCCGGGCCAGCGCGTAGCCCTCACCGTTCGCGACGCCTCAGGCGACCTCGAGGACGGCCGACCCCCGCACGGAGTCGGCGGCGATCGCTGCGAGAGCATCGTTGGCCGCCTCCAACGGATACGTCTCGTACTCCGCCCGAATGTTCGCCTCGACCGCGAGCGCAACGAATTCCTCGGCATCACGTCGGGTCACGTTGGCGACCGACCGCAGCGACCGCTCGCGCCAGAGCAAGGCGTAGTCCATGACCGGGAGCGGAGACATGTGGATGCCGGCGAGCGAGAC
>DATFPZ010000252.1:0-2045 GCA_035264545.1 Acidimicrobiia bacterium | reverse complement strand
ATTCGTCTCACCGCCGAGGGCGTCGCGGGCTCACCGTCTCTCCACGCGCCGGCGCCGCGCGCGGCAGTTGTCCGTACACCGGTTGCCTGGTTGGTGACGAGGGCGCAGAGCAGTCCGTCGGCATCGACGGCACACAGCGAGATGGACCAGTACGGGATGTCGCGCGAGCAGTTCGTCGATCCGTCGACCGGGTCGAGAACCGCCGTGATGGCAGCGTCGTCGCGGCCGGACCGACCTGATTCCTCGCTCACGACGGCGATGCCGGCCTCGTGCAAGATCGGCAGCACCGCGGCGTCGGCGACGAGGTCCAGCGCGTACTGCCCGGGCCGCTCCGTACGCTCTCGTCGAGCCACACCCGTCAGCGGTTCGAGCGCCGTCCTCGCGGCCTTCGCCGCGTCGTCGAACACCGCGAGGAGCTCGTCGGCCGTCATCACCGAACGCTACTGGTCGTCGACGCCGTGGCGGGTGAGGTCTTCGGGCGTATCGAGGTCCGCCAGCGCGTCGGCGCGCGCGACCGCACGCCATTCGGGTTCGGTGATCTCGACGACCGGGACGGCCGAGAGCAGCGCATGCATCGCCCGCTCTCCGCGTTCGACGAGGTCGGCGGCGGCTACGAGCGCGGCCGGCGCGTATCGCGCGCAGCAGGACTGGCGCATACCGCCGGCCACAGGGATCACGGACTCGGCGGCGGGATGGTTGGCGAGCAGCTCGAGGAGTCGCGCGTCGACGAACGGAAGGTCGACGGCGAGCAGCAGCACGGCCCCTTCGTATCCGCGCATGCGCAGCGCGCCGGCGCCGGTCATGAGCGCCGCGAGCGGTCCTGAATGCGGGTCGTCGTCGCCGACCGCTTCCAGCGAACTGCGACCCGGACCGATCTCGAGCACCGGGTCACACACGGCCCGCAACACCCGCGCCGCACGATCGGCGAGCCGCTCCCCCGCCACGACGAGCTCGGCTTTGTCGCGGCCCATGCGCCGGCTCGACCCGCCCGTCAGCAGCAGTCCGGCTACCACACGCCGACGGTATCGTCCGAATGTGATTGAAGCGGAGATGCGCCGGCGGGTCGTCGAAGCGCGGGTCGGCCGGCTGGCGACGGTGCGCCCGAACGGTGACCCGCACCTCGTGCCGATCTGCTTCGCCGTCCTCGCCGGTGACGGCGGAGACGTCATCGTGTCGGGCACCGACGAGAAGCCGAAGACGACGTACGCGCTCCGCCGTCTTCGCAACATCGCCGAGCGCCCGGCGGCGACGCTCTTGGTGGACCATTACGAAGACGAGTGGGAACGCGTGTGGTGGGTACGCGTCGACGGTCGCGGGCGTGTCGTCAACGACGAAGCGGAGCGAGAGCGCGCCATCGCAGCGCTGCGAGCCAAGTATCCCCAGTACGAGCGAATCGGCATCCCCGGCGCGGTGCTCGCGATCGACGTCGACCGCTGGCGCGGCTGGTCCTACCTCGACGACTAAGCCTCAGCGAAGATCCTGCGCCAGCTCGACGAGGTGCCCGTCCGGATCGCGCACGTAGGCGGTGCGCTGTCCCCACGGCCGGTCAGTCGGGGGGACGGCCGGAGCCGCGCCGCCGGAGACGAGCTCGTCATACGCGGCGTCGCAATCTTCGACCTTGAAGCCGAGCTCGAAGCCGGGCGCGTCGGGTGATGGCGGTTCGAGCTCCCGTCCCAGCGTCGGCTCCATCGCAGAACGCTCGTACAGCGCGACGCGGGTGACGCCGGTCGCGAGCTGCGCGAACGAACCCGATCGGTGGCCGAGTGGCATGCCGAGCAGGTCGCAGTAGAAGCGCAGGGCCCGGTCGAGGTCCTGGACGACGAGGACGACGTAGTCGGGCGCCTGGAAACGGACCATGGGGCGGGTCGCGGCCTCAGCTCGACGGACGCTCGGCCGACGCGTCCGGCTCGAGGTGATACCCGATGACCTTCCACGTGCCCTCCCGGAGAGCGAGCTGGACCTGATTCCGGACGGAGGTCCCGTCCTGAAGGATCACGCGTGTACGTACGGCGGCGAGCTCGGAACCGCGCAGCACCTCGTCGAGC
>DATFPZ010000251.1:0-8420 GCA_035264545.1 Acidimicrobiia bacterium | reverse complement strand
GGGATCTTCGGGATCGTGACGCCACCGGGAAGGTTCTCCGCCAAGCAGTTCGTCACGATGTAGTTGGCGTATTTGGTCGAGGCCTGGACGAAGTCCTGGGCCCTGTCCTGGATCGCCTGCGTGTCGTTGTTGGCGATCGACTTGTAGTAGCTCGCGAGTGTCTTGAGCGTGCTCTTGATGTCGCCCTTCGCCTGCTTGGCGGCCTTGCTCAGCGCCTTGCTGTACTTCTTGGCGTTCTCGCGTCCGCCGGTTGCGGTCGGATCGGACGACGGCTCGATCGTGATGCCGGTCAACAGCTTGCACACCTTGCTCTTCGTGGGCGCCGGCGCAGCCGCGACGGCGGGCGCGGCGGCCGACGCGAGCCCCGTGGCCGAGACCGCGGCGACACACAGAACGAGGATGAACTTGCGCATTTTTTGGAGCTCCCTGCTCGAGGACGTCCAGAGCATGACCACCCGGGCGGTTTTGGAACCTGAGTAGCGACTACTCATTTCCGCGACTCGGTCGGTGCGTGACCCTCGGCGATGAGGAAGGCGTCCGAAACGGTGCCCCCGGTGGGGATCGAACCCACACTGAAGCCTTTTTAAGAGGCTCTCCTCTGCCAATTGGGATACGGGGGCCCTCGCTCCTGCCGATATTCCGCCCGCGGTACGTGGGCGTTTGCGCGTGGCAGTTCGGACAGAGGATACGCAAGTTCTCAATTCGGTTGTCGCTTCGACATCCGTTGACGTGATCGAGCTCGAGCCGGATGGTCTGCCCGTTCCAGGTCGTGCGTTTGCATATCTCGCACGCCGCTGATTTGAGGCCAGCCGAGAGTAAACGCCGCTTCAACCTGCTTGTTGGGTACGGCGAGTTGACCGTAAGGACCTCCGCGAGGCTTCGAGCCGGGACCACCGGTCTTCGAGAGCCCTTCCGCCACCCTTTGCCGGTGAAGTGGCTCGTATCGAGTTGAAGTTCTCGAACCCTGCGACGAAACGTCTCGTAGTTCCCGCCCTGTGGCACCACCCCGAGAAGCCGTAGTGCATCAGCGATCCCACAGGCTCGCTCAACTGCGAGCCTCAGCTGGTCGTCTGAATAACGCCTCGTCTTCGGCATGCGCTCCGCGACCCGGCTTTGCGTGAAGCTGCCCTGCCGGAAGACGACTCAGCGTCCGGCGCGCTACGCCGCTTCGGGCTGGTCGACCTCGGGCTCGACGGCCTCGCCGAGCACCGGACGCAACCGGGTGGCGGCGGTCTCGTCGAGCCGGTTGACGGCGATCACGCCGTCGACCATGTCGGCGGTCACGTCGGTGAAGGGTCGGCCTTTGAGCCGCACCGCGACCACGGCGCCGCCGGGATAGCGACGGATCGTCCGGAGCGCCCCGGCTACCCGGGGTGGGCACCGGAAGGCCGGGACGACGAGCCCGGCCGCCCGCGTCGCCGCGCCCAGGCGACGAGCCGCCTGGCTGAAGAGGAGAGCGCCCGCTTCCACGCTCTCAGCATCCCATGTGGGTATGACGGTTATCCGAGGTCAGAACGATCGGCCAGTGGCCTCGCGCATCTGCACCAGCAGTTGCTGGTCCCGCCGGTCCTGCTCCTGGAGGAGGGCGCGCAGCTCCTCCTTCATAGCGATGAACGCCTCGAAGGCTGCGACCGGCTCGGGACCTGTCATCGCCCGGTCGTCGTGGACGCCCATGGGCAAGTCCCGGTATCCGGCCATGCGCTCGGCGACGGCTCGAAGCCTCGCCGCGGCGTCCCGGTGCTCGTCCACGAGCTTCGTATAGGCCTCGTGCTCCGACCGGGCGTGCTCGTCGTCCAAGTCGAGCGCCTTGACGTGGGCCTCGAGCACATCGGCCAGGGCGTTGGTCACTGCGCCGAGGCGCGCCGGAAGCACGGCGTTCTCGGCCAGGCCTTTTCCGCATGTCTGCTGTTGTTCCACGAGAACTCCCTCACCGTGTTCCGAATACCCGTACCCGTTCGCCCGAGATCACACTCGCCTGCGGCCTGCGCCGCCGCCACTCCGGGCAGGATGAGACCGTGGCGCTGCACGTCGGCACGTCGGGCTGGCAGTACCGGGACTGGCGCGGGTCCTTCTATCCCGCCCGGCTCGCCCAGGCTCGGTGGCTCGAGCAGTACGCGGCGGCGTTCGCCGTCGTCGAGGTCAACAACACCTTCTACCGCCTGCCCGAACGAGCCACGTTCGAGGAGTGGGCCGCCCGCACGCCGGCCGACTTCCGCTTCGCGATGAAGGCGAGCCGGTACCTGACCCACATCAAGCGGCTCGGTGACCCGGCCGAGCCGGTGGCCCGCATGCTCGACCACGCCGGCGGGCTCGGTCGCAAGCTCGGGCCCGTGCTCCTGCAGCTCCCGCCGAACCTCCGGGCCGACCTCGCCCGGCTCGCCGACACGCTCGCCCGGTTCCCCAAGAGCGTGCTCGTCGCCTTCGAGCCCCGCCACGAGTCGTGGTTCACCGACGACGTCTACGAGCTGCTCGAAAAGCACAACGCCGCGCTGTGCCTCACGGACCGTGCCCGCCGGAAGGGGCCGGTCGTGCGGACGGCGGACTGGTACTTCCTGCGTTTCCACGAGGGCCTCGCCCGCCCCCATCCGTGCTACGGCGATGGCGCGCTCGCAGGCTGGATCGAACGACTCGCCGAGCGGTGGCCCGAAGCCGCCGACGGATTCGTCTTCTTCAACAACGACCACCGTGCCTGCGCGGTGCGGGACGCCGCCCGCTTCGCGGTGCTCGCCGGACGCGCCGGCCTCGAACCGAGCCGGGCGCCGAATCCCTCCGACGTGCGCGTGGTCGGTCGGTAGCGTCGCCGGGATGCTCCCGGTCCGGCGCAGCCCGCACGACCGAGAGATCGTCCGGCTCGCGTTGCCCGCGTTCGGGGCGCTCGCGGCCGAGCCGCTCTACATCCTCGTCGACACCGCCATCGTCGGGCATCTGGGCACGAACCCGCTCGCCGGGCTGGCCGTCGCGGGCACGGTGTTGACGGCGACATTCGCGATCTTCAACTTCCTCGCGTACTCGACGACCGGAGCCGTCGCCCGCCAGGTGGGGGCCGGGAACCGGCGCGCCGCCGCCGAACAGGGCGTCGACGGCTTCTGGCTGGCAGCCGGTCTGGGCGTCGCGCTCGCCGTGCTCGGCCTCGCGCTCTCGCCGGTGATCGTCGACGCCATGGGCGCGTCGACGCGAGTCCACCCGTTCGCCGACACGTATCTGCGCATCAGCATCGTCGGCGCGCCGGCGCTGCTCATCACGCTGGCCGGAGCCGGGTACCTGCGCGGCCTCCAGGACACACGCACCACGCTCGTGATCGCGGTGGCGTCGAACGCGTTCAACGTCATCGTCGAGATCGTCTTCGTCTACGGGCTCGACCTCGGGATCGCAGGATCGGCGTGGGGCACGGTGCTTGCCCAGTACGGCGCCGCGCTCGCCTACATCGCCGTCACCGCCCGCAACGTCCGGCTCGAGCACGCGTCCGTGCGGCCGCAGGCGGCGGGGATCCGGGCCACGGCCAGCGTCGGCGGCCGGGTCGTGGTCCGTACCGGCTCGCTGCTGGCCGCGTTCCTTGCCGCCACCGCCATCGCGTCGCGCATCGGCGACGACGATGTGGCCGCCCACCAGATCGCGTTTCAAGTGTTCCTGTTCCTCGGGCTGTCACTCGACGCGATCGCCATCGCCGGACAGGCGATGATCGGTCGTTTCCTCGGCGCGGAAGACGCCGGCGAAGCGCGTGCTGCGGCGCGTCGCATGATCGAATGGGGTGTCGCGGTCGGGGTCATGTTCGGCGTCCTGCTCGCGATCCTGCGTCCTGTGATCGTCCCGCTGTTCACACCTGACCCCGACGTCCAGTCGCTCGCCCTCCAGGTGCTCCTGATCGTGGCGGCGATGCAGCCGCTCAACGCGGTGGTGTTCGTGCTCGACGGGATCCTGATCGGCGCCGGCGACGTGACGTACCTGGCCGTCGCGATGCTCGTCGCCACCCTCGGCGTGTTCGTGCCGGCGGCGGCCGCCGTGCTCGTGTTCGACGGCAGCTTGCTGTGGCTCTGGGGCGCGCTGACGCTCTGGATGGGCGCCCGGTTCGTCGGCATGGCCGTCCGGTTCGTCGGATCCGGCTGGCAGGTCACGGGCGCGGTGCGGGCCGCCTGATCGCGGCCGCGTTTGCACCATCGGTCCCGACGCGGTTTCCTTCCGAGATGTCCGACCAGTGGGACCAGCAAGCACCGACGATCCATCTGCGGGAGCCCGACGACCTCGACGTCGAGGCGCCGCAGAGCACCGAGCTCGTGCCGGTGCCGCAACCCGAGCCCGAAGCCGACTCGGCGCTGCGGCGGGGAGACGTCGACGCGTGGGGCCGGAGCGAGCGCATGCGCGAGGTCGCGCGCACGATCTACGACCCGATGTACCGCCACTGGTTCCGCGTCGAGTGGGAGGGCCTCGAGCACATCCCGCGGCAGGGCGGCGCGCTCATCGTCGCCAACCACGCAGCCGCGATCCCTTCTGACGCGCCCGTGATCATGCACGGCATCGAGAAGGAGCTCCAGCGGCCCGTCTACGGTCTCGCCGAAAACCTGCTGCGCGCCATTCCGATGCTCGGGACGCTCTGGTCGCGCTTCGGTGGTGTTCCCGCGCATCCGGACAACGCGTACCGGTTGCTGCACGACGACAAGCAGCTCGTGCTCGTGTTCCCCGAGGGTACGAAGGGCACGGGCAAGCTGTACCGCGACCGCTACAAGCTGAACCGCTTCGGCCGGGGCGGGTTCGTTGAGATCGCGATGCGCGCCGGCGTCCCGGTCGTGCCGATCGCGGTGGTCGGGGCGGAGGAGTCGATGCCGATCGTCTGGAAGAGCCCGCGGTTGGCAAAGATGCTCAATATCCCGTACTTCCCCGTCACGGCCAACATGCTGCTCATGGGGCCGGCCGGCCTGCTCGTCTACTTCCCGGCGAAGTTCAAGCTGCGGGTCCTGCCCCCGGCGCACTTCGACGTCCCATCCGACCAGGAGCGTTACTCTCGCAGCCGGGTCATGGACGAGGCGGAGCACATCCGCGAGCGCATCCAGCACGCGCTGTACGACATGCTGCGGGCGCGCCGCAGCGTCTGGTCCGGCTGACGCCGTGCGGGTGCTGGTCACGGGCCTGGGCACGTTCTGGGGCAGCCGATTGGCCCAAGAGATCGAAGCCCGTCCCGACGTCGAGGTCGTCGTCGGCGCCGACACGACCGAACCGGTGTTGCCGCTCGAACGCACCGAGTTCGTGCGGACCGACTCGTCGCACTCGATCCTCCAGCGCATCGTCGAGGCCACGCAGGTCGACACGATCCTGCACACCAACCTCGCCGTCGACTCGACGAAGCTCAGCGGCCGGGCGATGCACGAGATCAACGTGATCGGGACCATGAACCTGCTGGCGGCGGCGGGCGCCGCCGATAGCCCGGTGCGCAAGATCGTGGTGAAGAGCTCCACCCTCGTGTACGGGTCGAACTACCAGGACCCGTACTTCTTCCGTGAGGAGACGGCCCGCACGCGCGGTCCCCAGACTGGGATCGAACGGACGTTGCTCGAGTGCGAGTCGTTCGTGCGCGACTTCGCCGAGGACAACCCGCACGTGCTCGTGACCGTGCTCCGGTTCTCGAACGTGCTCGGCGATCACATGGCGACACCTTTCGCACACGCGTTGCGGATGCCTGCCGCGCCGGAGCTGTTCGGGTTCGATCCTCGCCTCCAGTTCACGCACGAGGACGACGTCGTCAACGCGCTCATGTACACGACGACCCACGACGTCGCCGGGATCTACAACGTCGCCGGCGACGGATTGGTCACCTGGAGCGAGGTGTGCCGCATCCTCGGCCGGCCGCGCGTGCCCCTCCCCCCTGTGCTCGCCAGCCTGGCCGTCGAGCCGTTGCGGGCGCTGCGCCTCCTCGACCTGCCGCCCGAGATGCTGGCACTGCTCCGCTACGGGCGCGGCGTCGACAACTCGCGCTTCAAACGGACGGGATTCCGCTACAAGTACACGACCGCCGGCGCGGTCGACGCCTTCGCCCGCAGCCTCCGGCTCCAGCGGGCGATCGGCTCGGGCGATCCGGAATACCGCTACGAGCGCGACGTGGAGACGTTCTTCCGGCATTCGCCGGCGATCGTGCGGGAACACAGGTAGCGACCTTGCCGCTCCACGTCGAGCGGCGCGACCGCGTCGCCGTCCTCACGCTCGACGACCCCGACCGCCGCAACGCGCTCACGTCCGGTCTCGTCCAGGAGATCCTGACCGGGGTTGACCGGCTCGAGGACGACGAGGAGATCGGCGCACTCGTCGTGACGGGCGCGCCGCCCGCGTTCTGCTCCGGCGCCGACGTCGGCGCCCTCGGTGCGGTGAGCGCCGGCAACGAGGATCGCGGTTCGCTTCCTTTGATCTACGAGGGTTTCCTCCGCTTCTATCGGTGCACGTTGCCGACGGTGGCAGCGGTGAACGGCCCCGCCGTCGGCGCGGGGCTGAACTTGGCACTGGCCTGCGACATCCGCGTCGCGAGCCCTGCGGGGCGCTTCGACTGCCGCTTCGCACGAATCGGTCTGCACCCGGGCGGCGGACACACGCGGCTGCTCACCGAGGCGATCGGACCGCAGGCAGCGGCGGCGATGGTGCTCGCCGGCGAATCGCCGAACGGTGAGCGGGCGGCCGCGCTCGGGCTCGCATGGACGTGCGTCGACGAGACCGAACTGCTCGACGAGGCGACGCGCCTCGCCGCTCGCGCCGCCGACCTGCCGCGCGAGCTCGCACGGCAGGTCAAGGCGTCGCTGCGCGAAACCCCGCGACTGCCGTCGCTCGACGACGCCGTCGCCCTCGAGCTGGATCGCCAGCGGTGGAGCATCGAGCAGGGCTTCTTCGCCGAGCAGCGGGCCAAGGCGGAAGCGCGCCGCAACCGGTCATAGGGAGCGCGGCGCAGCTCGCCTTCGGCCTCCCGCCCGCCGGCGTCGCTCCTTACCGCGCCTTGAAGGTGCCCTTGGCCTTCAGGGGCTGGCCGCCGTAGGTCGTGTCGCAGGTGAAGGACCCGGAGACGCGCGACTTCGTCAGGGTCCTCACCTTCACGGTGCAGCCGCCGTCGTCCGAGACGAGCAGCATCGACTGATTCCCGACGTCGACGCTGATGCCGACCGCGACCGCTTCGCTCGTCTTCTGCGTTCCCTTCTCGATGCGCCCGGATAACGAGAACTCCTTGAACGGCTCCGCCTTCGGTGCCGCGTGCAGCGAGACCGGCACCTGCGGCGTCCAGTCGAGCTGGCTCTTCGCGATCTTGCTCTGCCCGAACTCGTACTTCCCGGACTGGTCGGCGAGCTGAACCGAGAATTTCGCCGACGCCTTGACCGTTCGAGCTGCCTGCGCCGTCGCCGAGGCGGCCACGACCAGGGCGGCGGCGAGGACCGTGAGAGCGATGGCACGTTTCATGACCGACAGGCGTACCCGACTCCGACGTCGCTCATTCAGACGGGGGCGACTTGATGTCGCGCTGCGGTGGCCTGAACAGCGACACGAGACGGGCGATCAGGGTGACGAGGAAGATCTGACCGAGCACGGCTTCGAGCACCGACAAGCTCCGACCCAGATCCCCGCGGGACACGAAATCGCCGAATCCGACGGTCGTGAGGCACGCGTAGCTGAAGTAGAAGTAGTCGAACTGATCGACCGGTCCGTGGTTCGCGAAGAACGGGGGGTCGGTTCGGGCGATCAGCGCATAAACGAACCCGAACAGCATCCCGATGAGCATGTAGGCGCAGACCGCGCCGAGGATCGTCGAGACCTGCACCTCCGGATGGCGCAGGATCCGGTTGATGATGACGATCGGCGTGGTCACGATCAGCAGCCCGTAGATCAGATAGATCGAGCCGGCGAAGGCTTCGCTATCGAAGAGCGCTTCGGCGACGACGATCACGTACGAGACGGCAAGCGCGACGACGGCCGTCCGCACGAGCTGGGGCCTGGCCCGCGATGCATACAGCGCGAGCAGCAACATCGCGCCCACCGCCGGGGCGACGACCAGTCGCGTCCACCGGGCCGGCTCGACCTGCGACAGCAGCACGAACGTCAGGACGATGATCCCGAGCAGCAGGCCGTAGGCGTCCTCGGTGGAGAAGCCTCGGATCCGACCACCCGGCGCTGCTCGCGTCAGGTGAGAAACCGCCTCGTGATCTCGTCGCGGCGCACGTCCCAATCCTCGGAAGTGATCGCATAGCGGACGTGGTCCTCCCACACGCCGCGGATCTGGAGGAACCTTTCCGCCAGCCCCTCGTCGCGCAGGCCCAGCTTGTGCGCGACGCGGCGGCTGGCGGCGTTGCGCGGGACGATGGCCGCCTCGATGCGATGCAGGTGCAACTCCTCGAACCCATACCGCAGGATGACGGCCACGCCCTCGGGGACGAGGTTCTGTCCCGCGTGGAGGGCGTCGA
>DATFPZ010000250.1:0-2024 GCA_035264545.1 Acidimicrobiia bacterium | reverse complement strand
AGCATCTCGGCCGCGTTCTCGGGCGCCGCCTCGGCGAAGGCGACGTATGCTGGTGTCGCCGCCGCCGGCGCGATGGCGTTCACGAGGACGTTGTGGCGCGCCCACTCCCGCGCCGCGGTGCGGGTGAGCGCCCGGATCGCTTCCTTGGCCGCGTTGTAGTCGGCCGAGTACATGTGCGCGTTGATCCCGTTCAGGGACACGAAGTTGATGATGCGCCCACCGCCCTGGGCGACCATGTGCGGGAACACCGCTTGCATGGCCCACAACGTGTGTAACGGGCCGCCCCGGTATGCGAGGAGCAGCTCGTCGCCGCTCTTGTGTTCGAGCCGGTTGAACGGCGCCGCGACGTAGGCGTTGTTCACGAGGATGTCGACGCGCCCAAGCGCGTCGAGGGTGGCGTCGACCATGCCCTGAACGTCGGCCTGCCGGAGGACGTCGGTCGGGACGAACAGCGCCGTTGCTCCCAGCTCGTCCTCGAGCTCGCGGGCGACGGCGCGACCGGTCTCCGCGTTGATCTCGGCGATAGTTACGGCGGCTCCTTCGCGCGCGAGCGCCCGGGCGACCCCGCGCCCAATCCCCTGCCCGCCGCCGGTGACGATGGCCGCCTTCCCGTCGAGCCGACCCAACTCTCTTCCCTTCGGGTCGGTTAGTTATCGACGCCGAGGACGAGCGCGCTCGTCGGGACGCCGGTGCCGGCGGTGACGAGCACGTGCTCGACCCCGTCGACCTGGTTCACCGACGTGCCCCGCACCTGACGTACGCCTTCGGCGATGCCGTTCATGCCGTGGATGTATGCCTCGCCGAGCTGCCCTCCGTGCGTGTTGACCGGGAGGCGGCCGCCGAGCTCGACGTTGCCGTCACGGAGGAAGTCCTTGGCCTCGCCGCGGTCGCAGAACCCGAACTCCTCGAGTTGCGGCAGCACGAGCGGCGTGAAGTGGTCGTAGATCACCGCGGTCTGGACGTCGTCGGGACCGAGCCCGGTCGTGTTCCAGAGCTGGCGGGCGACGAGCCCCATCTCCGGCAGGCCGGTGATCGAGTCCCGGTAGTAGCTCGTCATCATGTCCTGGTTCTCGCCCGCGCCTTGCGCCGCCGAGTTGATGACCGCGGGCGGATGCGAGAGGTCGCGCGCCCGCTCGACCGACGTGACGACGATCGCCTGGGCGCCGTCGCTCTCCTGGCAGCAGTCGAGCAGGTGCAGCGGCTCGACGATCCAACGAGACTGCTGGTGCTCGTCGAGCGTGATCGGCTTCTCGTAGAACCAGGCCTTGGGGTTCGTGGCGGCGTGCTTGCGGTCGGCGACCGCCACCCGCCCGAAGTCCTCGCTCGTCGCGCCGTACTCGTGCATATAGCGCGTCCCGAACATCGCCACCCACTGCGCCGGCGTCAGCAGTCCGAACGGCGCGTACCAGGAGAAGTGGGCCTGCTCGGCGGTCGCCACCGGCGGGCGGTCCTGCACACCGGCGCCGAAGCGCCGCCCCGACCGCTCGTTGAACGCCCGGTAGCACACGACGTTGTGGGCGACGCCCGCGTGCACGGCCAGCACCGCCTGCTGCACGGTGCCGCAAGCGGCGCCGCCGCCGTGATGGATGCGCGAGAAGAACGACAGCTCACCGACGCCGAGGTTGCGGGCGATCTCGATCTCGGGATTGGTGTCCTGGGTGTAGGTCACCATCCCGTCGATCTGGGCGGGCTCGAGGCCGGCGTCGGCGATGGCCGCCTCGCACGCCTCGATCGCGAGCCGCAGCTCGGACCGCCCCGACTCCTTCGAGAACTCGGTGGCGCCGATGCCGGCGACGGCGGCGGCGTCGCGGAGGTGATTCCGCTCGCTCACCGCGGCAGCTCCAGGGCCACCGCGCCCGTCACGTGGTCGCCGAGGTCGTTCGCGCCCCGGACCTGCACCTCGATCACGCCATCGTCCTTGGCGGTGACCTGCCCCGTCATCGTCATGGTGTCGCCGGGATGGTTGGGCGCGCCAAGGCGAATCTTCACGCTCTTGAGGATCGCGTCGGGCCCGGCCCAGTCGG
>DATFPZ010000249.1:0-4694 GCA_035264545.1 Acidimicrobiia bacterium | reverse complement strand
GGAGGCCCCGCTCCTAACCCCGGCCGCCGGGCGATCCGTCCCATTCACACCCGGTTGGCGGTTTCCCGGCTTGTCGTGCCGGATGTCACAGCGTAGGAATCGCAACGGTTCCGGCCGCCGGGGTTCCCCATTTGCACTCCTCGGGCAACTATCATTTGTGCCCGGAAGCTCCGGGATCGCGCTGATAGCGGAGAAAGCGTTGATTTAGGGCTTCTGTTCCCCCAATTACCTCGATCGTGGTCTCGCGCGCGGAGCTTTGGCGGGGCCGCTCCCGAACGGAGGTAGTCAATGCGGAAGCGCATCCGGGCGGCCGTCGTGCCCCCCTCATCGTGACGGCGATCGCCGGGGCTGCCGAGCGCGAGTCCAAGGGCGACCCGAACGCAGCGAACCCGAGCGCGGGCGGCAAGTACCGGTTCCTCCCGAGCACGTGGTTCGGCTACGGCGGCTACTCGCGGGCCGAGGACGCCCCCGAGTCCGTCCAGGACGAGCGGTTCAACGAGGTGTGGGTCGGCGGAGCCGGTTTCTCGCACTGGGGCTGCTGAGCACCACCGCTCGATACGCGATGCGTCTCCTCGTCCAGGCCAGGGCCGGGAGCGTGTCGCACTTCCCGAATGGTGACCCCGGCGCGGCTCCCGGGCCGGGTCTCGATCCCGAACGGAGGTAGCAAATGCTCAAGCACATCAAGGCGGCCGCCGTGCCCGTCGTCCTCGTGGCGGCGATGGCGGGGGCCGCCGGGTACCAGGCCCAGGATTCTGGGTCGGGGAGGCGGCTCGACGAGCTCAGTAAGGAGCGGCCGGCCGCCGCATCACAATTCCCCGTAGACGGCGCCCTCGTTGCCGCCAGCCAGGCCGCAGACGAGGCGCGCTGGGTGGAAGCGTTCCAGGCCCACCAGGCGGAGCTCTTCTACCAGGCAGCCGCAGCCGCAGAGGCCGAGCAGGCCGCGCAGGCGGCGGCAGCTGCCAACGCACGAAAGAAGGCCGTTGCCCCGACCGGTCGTGGGGGTGGCGGTGGCGGTGGTAGCAGCGTCGGTGGCGCCTGCGGGGGCGCAACCAACGGTGCCGATTCGTACATCGGCCGTGAGTCAGGTGGGAATCCGAACGCCCGGAACCCAAGCGGGGCGTGGGGTTGCTACCAGATCATGCCCGGCACCTGGAGCAGCTCGTGCAGCGATCTCGGTCAGCACGGGAGCGCGAGCACGGAAGCCCAGGCGCAGTGCGCGTCGCGTCTGCCGCAGAGCTCGTGGTCGTCGAGCGGGTGATCCGCTAGCCGCACCACTGCACCACCAGCACCGCGATGCGTCCCCGGTCCGGGTCAGGGCCGGGGACGTGTCGCGTCTACGTTCGTGACATCGACCGCTCCGTGAGCTCGCCACCGCCCGACCTCGCTTTCGGCGCCTTCAGCGAACGCGCGCCGTGGGTCGTCGAGCTCGACAAGCTGCCGTGGCGGCGCGGCGTCGAAACCGAGCGGGCCCGCACGCGCGCTTCGGTCCCTCGGCTGCTTCGGCCCGGTCGGCTCCCGCCCATGGGCCGGCTCCTCCGGGTCGTGAGCAAGGTCGGGCCGGCGGTGGGCATGTGGTTCGTCCGCGAGCGAGGCCGTCCGCAGTCCCGCGCCGGCTTGTCCCGCCGGCTGCGGCGGGCGTTCGAGCAGCTCGGCTCGAGCTACGTGAAGCTCGGCCAGATCCTCTCCGGGGGCGAGGGTCTGTTCCCCCAGGAGGTGGTGGACGAGTTCCGGAAGCTGCGTGACCAGGTCCCCCCCGAGACGTTCGCTGACGTCCGGAGGGTCGTCGAGGACGACCTCGGCGCCCCGCTCGAGACCCTCTTCTCGGAGTTCGCCGAGGAACCGTTGGCGGCGGCGTCGATCGCGCAGGTGCACGCGGCCCGGCTTCGCACGGGCGAGGAGGTCGTCGTCAAGGTGCAGCGGCCGCTCGTGGCCGCCCTCGTGCACTCCGACATCGCTGCCATGGCGTGGCTGGCGCCGAAGCTCATCGGCCGCATCCCGATTGCGGCCCTCGCCAACCCGCCGGCGATCGTCGAACTCTTCACCGAGACCGTCGTCGAGGAGCTCGACTTCCGACTCGAAGCCGAGAACATGCTCGACATCGCGCACGTCCTGGCGCTCACCGAGCAACGCACGATCGTGGTGCCTCGGCCCCACCCCACCCTCGTGACCCGCCGGGTGCTCGTGATGGAGCGGCTGCGCGGCTTTGCGTTCGACGACGTCGAGTCGATGCACGAGGCCGGCATCGACACCAACCAGCTGCTGCGCGCGGGACTCATCGCCTTCAACGAAGGGGCCATGCTCTACGGCGTCTTCCACGGCGACCTGCACGGCGGCAACCTGTTCGTCCAGCGCGACGGGCGCACCGCGCTCCTCGACTTCGGCATCACGGGCCGGCTCGACGAGCCGAAGCGTCTCGCGTTCCTGCGGCTGCTCGTGACCGGCACCGGCGGCGACGTGCACGGCCAGCTCGCCGCGCTGCGCGACCTCGGCGCCTTCCCGCCCGACACCGACCTCGACGCCGTGTTCCGCGATCTGAAGCTCGACCAGCCCGTGAAGGACCCCACGACGATGTCGGCGGAGGAGCTGATCGGCGAGCTGAGCGACATCACCCAGAAGCTGCTCGGCTACGGCGCCCACATCCCGAAAGAGCTCATGCTGTTCGTCAAGAACCTCATCTTCCTGAACGGCGCCACCGCCACCCTGGCACCCGACCTCGACATCCTCGCCGAGATCACCAACGTGTACCTGTACTTCGCGCAGCGGCACGGCGAGCGGATCATGCGCGAGATCGGGATCGACCCCACGCAGACCGGCGTCGACATCGACGCGGTGAAGGCCGGCTTCGGTCTGCCCGCCGACGTGGACAGCCTCACGTTCCGCGACCTGCAAGCGCGCCGGCAGACGATCCTGCGCCGCATGCAGGAGCGTGAGCGTCCCCGCCGACGCCGCGGTTCGGACGCATCCTGATGGGGTCACCTGTACGCTCCCCAGCCATGCCTGACTACGACATCGACGAAGTCGAGCGCGCGTTCCGCGACTACTGGACCAAGGGCGCCGTCGGCGAGGACTGGGACGCCTGGTCGGACCTGTTCACCGAGGACGTCGAGTACATCGAGCACGTCCTCGGATCGAAGCACGGCCGTGAGGAAGTGCGCGCCTGGATCAAGCCGATCATGGCCGAGTTCGGGGAGATGTACACGGCGTACGAGTGGCACATGTGCGAGCCCAGCGGCCGCATCGTCGTGTACATGCAGAACCGCCGCGACAATCCCGACCCCAGAGGCCGACCCATCGACTTCCCCGGCATGACCGTGCTCCAGTACGCCGGTGAGGGGAAGTTCTCGCTCGAGGAGGATTTCTGGTCGCTCGTCGAGGGCCAGCGCACGATGAAGGAGTACGAGGAGGCATGCGCGCGGCACGATCCCGACGCCCCGAAGAAGCGCACCCGTCGTGACTGGGGCAACGGCCCCGACTGGACGAAGGGCGCGGCGACCTACGCGGAGAGCGCGGGAGCGAAGAAGGGCGCGTAACCGGTACCCGGTACCGTGAGCCCGTGCCGGAACTTCCCCAGATGCAGGCACTGGCCGAGCGGCTCAGGGAGCGCTTGGGTGGCGCCGCGCTCGCCGGTGTCCAGCCGATCGGGTTCTCGGGCCTGAAGACGTTCGACCCGCCGCCGGAGTCGCTCGTCGGCCGGACGCTCGAGGGCACCGGCCGTCGGGGCAAGTATCTGATCCTCGACTTCGGCGGCCCGCGTGTGTTCGTGCACCTGTCGCAGGCCGGTCGGCTCGACGTCGAGGAGCCGCCCAAGACGACGCGGGGCGGCAAGGGCGGCGTCGTGCGACTGCGCTTCGACAACGACGTCGCGCTACTGGTGCGCGAGCACGGCACCGAGCGCAAGGCGGGGTGGTGGGTCGTCGGCGAGGGCGAGGTCGGCCCCGTCGAGGGCCTCGGCCCCGAGCCGGACTCCGACGAGTTCGCCCAGTTCATCCTGCACGGCGACGACCGCCGGCGGGTGCACACCCTGCTGCGCGACCAGCGCACCGTGGCCGGCATCGGCCGGGGTCACACCGACGACGCGCTGTGGCGCGCGCGACTGTCGCCCTACGCCACGCTCTCGTCGCTCGGTCCCGAGGAACGGCAGCGCCTGCTGGACGAGGTGCGCGCCACGCTCACGGATGCTCTGGAGCGTGAGCGGGAGCGCACCGGTGGTTTGTCCGAGCCCAAGCTCGGCGACAAGTTCGTCGTCCACGCCCGGTACGGGACGCCGTGCCCGCGCTGCGGCGACACGTTGCGGCGTGTCTCCTACGAGTCGTACGAGGTCACGTACTGCCCGAACTGCCAGACCGGTGGGAAGCCGCTCGCCGACCGGCGCATGTCCCGCCTCGTCAAGTAGCTGACCCGCTTGGGCTCAGAACCGAACTCCGTACGAGTAGCCGTGGCGGTCGGTGCGGGTGTGGGGGTCGCCTTCGGCGATCTGCTGGGAGATCTTGCCGAGGATGATCACGCCGGTGGGGCAGCGGTCGACGCACAGCGCGCAGCGGGTGCAGACGTCTTCGTCGACGATGAAGGCGACGTTGTCGGTGGGGTCTTCGCCGGGCTGTTCGGTGTCGGTGGCGTCGGCGATGGCGTCGACGGAGACCATGTGGATGCATTTCCAGGGGCAGATGTCGACGCAGCCTTCGCAGAGGATGCAT
>DATFPZ010000248.1:0-8560 GCA_035264545.1 Acidimicrobiia bacterium | reverse complement strand
GCAATGCGAGTTCGTCGCTACTTCGCTTTCGTCGACCTGTGCGGTTTCACCCGTTTCACCGAGGTGCACGGCGACGAAGAGGCGGTTGCCGTCCTCACCGGCTTCCGCACCCTCGTGCGTTACATCGCGTCCGAGCACGGTGTGCGGGTTGCGAAGTGGCTCGGTGACGGCGCGATGTTCGTCAGCACCGACGGTCCCGCGTTGGCAGCCGCGCTCCTCGCGCTCGACGAGCGCGCGTCGGACGCGGTCGACCTCCCCATCCGGGCGGGTTTCTCGGGCGGCGACGTGATCCTCTTCGAGGGCGACGACTACATCGGCGGACCGGTGAACCTGGCCTCGCGGCTCAGCGATGTCGCCGCGCCCGGGGAGATCCTGGCCGGCGCCGACATGGCCGAGTTCGTGTCCGACTGCGCCGACCTGCGGCCGGTCGAGCCCCGGCTCGTCCCCGGCTTCATGCAGCCCGTCCCGATCGTGGCGTTGGCCGTCGCCGAGCCCATCACGGGCACGCACGAGATCGTCGCCAGCTGAGCTCCTCCGACCCGGCGCAACCGGGCGGTAGCCTGCATCGCCATGGCGTACGCGACCCTGCAGTTCGAGCGCGACGGACACGTCGGATGGCTCCGGCTGTCCCGTCCTGATCGGCTGAACGCGTTCACGCCCGAGATGTGGCGGGAACTGCGCGAGATCGGCGAGGAGCTGCGCGACGACCCCGAGCTGCGAGCGCTCGTCGTCATCGGCGAGGGCCGCGCGTTCTCGAGCGGCATCGACACGTCGGTCTTCGCCGGCGACGCGCTCGACGGCGACACGCTCGAGACCGATCGTGACGCCGGACGCCGCCACGACGATCCCGCCGTCGACGCGATCATGCAGACCCAGGACTCGTACACGTGGCTCGAGGAGGCGCCGTACGCGACGATCGCCGCGGTGCGCGGCTACGCGCTCGGCGCCGGGCTCCAGCTCGCGCTGGCGTGCGACGTGCGCGTGTTCGCCGAAGGAACGAAGGCGGGACTGCTCGAGTTCAAGTACGGCATCCTCCCCGACCTCGGCGGCACCCAACGGCTCCCACGCGCGGTCGGCGCGGCCAAGGCCAAGGAGCTCATCTTCACGGCGAGCCAGATCGACGCCGAGGAGGCACTGCGCATCGGGCTGACCGAACGCCTCGTCCCCGACGCCGAGCTCGAGTCCACCGTCCGCGAGCTTGCCGCCACCATCGCCGCGCAGCCGCCGCTCGCCGTCGAGGGTGCCAAGCGGGCGGTGAACGTGGCGGGCACCGTCCCGACGCGCGACGGGCTGCGCATCGAGGCCGAGGGCCAGGCCGTGTGCCTCCGCTCGGACGACATGAAGGAAGCGATCGCCGCGTTCGTCGAGCGGCGGGCGCCGAGCTACCAGCGCCGCTAGCGGAAGTGATGGACGCGTTCGTCGTCCGGGCCAACGGTCCGCTGTCCGGCACCGTGCGAGTGCGCGGCGCGACCAAGAACGCCGGGCTCAAGCAGATGGCGGCGGCGCTGCTCGCGCCGGGCGTGACGGTGCTCCGCAACCTCCACCCCGTGCTCGACCTCGATGCGATGCTCGACGTGATGCGCGCCATCGGCGCCGGCACCGAGTGGACAGGCGAGAACGAGCTCACGATCGATGGCACCGGGCCTCTCACTCCGGAGGCGCCGTACGAGCTCGTCACGCGAATGCGCGCGTCGATCAACGTGCTGGGACCGTTGCTGGCGCGCTGCGGCGAGGCGCGTGTCGCGATGCCCGGCGGGGACAACATCGGGAGCCGCAAGCTCGACATGCACTTCCGCGGCTTGCAGGCCATGGGCGCCGAGCTCGAGATCGTGCACGGTCTCATCGAGGCCCGCTGCCAGGCATTGTGCGGCACGCGCATCGTGCTCGACTTCCCGAGCGTCGGCGCGACGGAGAACCTGCTCACGGCGGCCGTGCTGGCGAAGGGGCAGACGGTGCTCGACAACGCCGCCCGCGAGCCGGAGGTCAGCGACCTGGCGGCCTTCCTCAACCGCATGGGCGCGCAGATCTCGGGCGCGGGGTCGTCGACGATCGAGGTCGAAGGGGTCGAGAGCCTGACACCGGTCGAGAACGAGGTGATGGGGGACCGCATCGAGGCGGGGACCATCCTCATGGCATGCGGTGTCGCCGGCGGTGAAGTCACCATCGACGGCACGCGCCTGGAGCACCTCGAGATGGTGGCGCTGAAGCTCGGTGAGATGGGCCTCGACGTGTCGCCCACGCCCGACGGTCTCCGAGCCCGCTGCGACGAGCGGCTGCAGGCCGTCGACGTGGCGACGCTGCCATACCCCGGCTTCGCGACCGACTTCATGCCGCTGGTCGTGGCGCTGCTCGCCACCGCCGAAGGCTCGGCGATCGTCACCGAGAACGTGTTCGACAACCGCTTCGGGTTCGTCGACGAGCTCCACCGCATGGGCGCCGACATCCGCAACGAGGGACGTCACGCGGTGGTCCGGGGCGTCGACCGGCTGTCCGGCGCGCCCGTGCGGGCCCAGGACGTGCGCGCCGGCGCCGCCCTGGTGGTCGCCGGGCTCGCCGCCGACGGCGAGACTCGCGTGCTCGACCCCTACCACGTCGATCGCGGCTACCCCGACCTCGCCGGTCAGCTCGAGGCGCTCGGCGCCGACGTCCGACGGGAGCGGGAAGGCGTGGGAGAATAGGAGTGTTGGACAGGAGACCCGGGTCCGATCCACCGAGCGGAGCAGCACATGCCCACTGATACCCACACCGACACCGACGACCGGGAAGCCGGCGTCCTCGAGGCCATCGACGCCATCCGCCCCGCCCTCCAGAGCGACGGCGGCGACATCGTCTTCAACGGCATCGACGGTGACAGCGCCGTCCACGTCACGCTGGTGGGAGCGTGCGGCACCTGCCCGGTGTCGATGATGACCCTCAAGGCCGGGGTCGAACGGATCATCATGGACCGGGTCCCGGGGATCACCGAGGTGATCTCCGAATAGCGGCGCTCCACAATCCGCCCGCGCTCGTCGACGCTGCTCGTCGCGGCGATCGTGCCGCGATCGCGAAGCTGATCTCGCTCGTCGAGGCGGGGGGCGACGCGGCCACCGAGGCGGTGGGCCGCCTGTACCTGAGCACGGGCGGCGCCTACACGATCGGGATGACCGGCGCGCCCGGCTCAGGGAAGTCGACGTTGACCGACAAGGTCATCGGTCTCCTTCGCGGCTCCGGCAACGAGGTCGGTGTGCTCGCGATCGATCCGAGCAGCCCCTTCAGCGGCGGCGCGATCCTCGGCGACCGCGTCCGCATGCAGGACCACGCCACCGACGAGGGCGTGTTCATCCGTTCGATGGCGACGCGCGGCCACCTCGGGGGCCTGTCGCTCGCCACGCCCCAGGCTGTGCGGATCCTCGACGCCGCCGGCAAGCCGTGGATCATCATCGAGACGGTCGGCGTCGGTCAGGTCGAGGTCGAGGTGGCGGGCGCGGCCGACACGACGGTTGTCGTCGTGAACCCGCGCTGGGGCGACGGGGTGCAGGCCAACAAAGCGGGCCTGCTCGAGATCGCCGACGTGCTCGTCGTGAACAAGGCCGACCGCGAGGGAGCGGCCGACACCGTTCGCGACCTGCAGGTGATGCTCGAGCTGGCCGGGGAGCGGGACTGGCGGCCGCCGATCGTCGAGACCGTCGCGACCGACAGCCGGGGGATCGACGAGCTCTGGCGGGCGGTCCTCGACCATCGTGCCTACCTCGAGGCCGACGGGCGACTCGAGCGCCGCCGCGACGCGCGGCTGCGCGAGGAGCTGCGAGCGATCGTGCACGAACGACTGCGGGCCGGCGCCGACGAGCGCTGCCGCGGTGACCGCTTCGACCGGCTGGTGGAGCAGGTCGCGGCACGCCAGCTCGACCCGTACGCCGCCGCCGACGAGCTGCTGCAGATCTAACCTGCCCGAGGTGACCGAGCACCCCCTCGCGGTGATGCTGCACGCGGCCGCGCGCGGCGACCACCCGCCGCCCGACGGTTTCGTCGAGGTGATGCCGTCGCCGGGTGGGCCGGCAGACGCCATCGTCGACTTCACCGCCCACCTCGTTGTGGCGGCGGACGTGCCGGCCGACGACGTCCTGAACGCGCTGCCGACCGGCGAGCTGTCGGCGTGGACCCACCCGTCCTTCCAGCTGTGGCTGGCGGAACGCCTGGGCACCAAACCCGGGAGCCGCGACCTCGTGATGGCCGCGCCTCCCGCCGACCACGCCGATCTCGAGCTCACGCCGCGCGACGACCTCGGTGGTCACGACCGGGTACAGCGCGCCGCCCGGTACCGACACGACCTCCGCGTCTTCACGGATCCAGAGGAGCTCGGCGTGCTCGTCGTCGGCCGGGGCCTGGCCGGGCGCTTGGAGTGCGCCTTCGAGGTGGAGCCCGCCGCCCGCCACCGCGGCCTCGGTCGCCGGCTGGCGCTGGCGGCCCGGACGTTCGTCCCGGACGGGCGGGCGATCTTCGCCCAGGTCGCGCCGGGCAACGTGGCGTCGGTGCGTGCCCTGCTGTCCGCCGGCTTCCGACCGATCGGCGGCGAGGTGTTGTTCGCGCGCCCGAGCTAGTCACGACCGAGTCACGATCTCGTCAAGCCAATCAAGCTCTGGGAGAACCTCATGCCCGACAGCGTTCGCACCGACCGCCGAGAGGACGGCGTCGCCGTCCTCCGCATCGACCGTCCGCCCCTCAACGCGCTGTCGCGGGCCCTGCTCGACGAGGTCGCCTCCTCCGCCCGCGACCTCGCCGGCGATCCCGGCGTGAAGGCAGTCGTCGTCTTCGGCGGCCCCAAGGCGTTCGCGGCCGGTGCTGATATCAGCGAGTTCGGCGGACCGGCAGAGGCACGCGCCATCGGGGCGCAGTTTCGGGCTGCGTACGACGCCATCGGCGAGATCCCGCGGCCGGTCATCGCCGCTATCAACGGCGTCGCGCTCGGCGGCGGCCTCGAGCTGGCGCTCGCGTGTGATCTGCGCATTGCCGCCGACAACGCGCGCGTCGGGCAACCCGAGATCCTTCTCGGGGTCATTCCGGGCGCGGGGGCGACGCAGCGCCTGCCGCGACTGATCGGTCCGGCCCGGACGAAAGAGCTCGTCTGGAGCGGGCGGCAGGTGAACGCGGCGGAGGCCCTCGCCATCGGGATCGTCGATCGTGTGGTCCCGGCTGCCGAGTTGGAGGACGCTGCGCTGGCGTGGGCGTCGTCGTTGGCGTCGGGAGCGGTCGTCGCCATGGGGATCGCCAAGCGCGTGATCGACGGCGGGATCGGCGCCCGGCTCGACGACGGCCTCGACCTCGAGGCGGACGCGTTCGCAGAGGTGTTCGGCACCGAGGACGCCGCCACCGGCGTCCGGAGCTTCCTCGAGGACGGTCCCGGCAAGGCGAGGTTCGCCGGCCGGTAACTAGGGCGCCTCGCGGTCGGCCTCGCGCAACTCCCGCGCCGCGAGCTCGGGCGGGACGGTGTTCACGAGGATGTCGGTGCCCTGCTCGAAGCCGGCGACGACCGCGATCCTGGTCTGGACCTCGACGTACCAGTGAAACGACTCGTCGCTCGCGCCGGGCGGAGCGGTGTGGACCACCAGGTTGTACGGCGCGTCGCCGGTAGCGGCGGCGAGGCGCGCCAACACGGAACGGGTCGCGTTGGCAAACGGTCGCACGTCGCCGTCACCGACTTCGTCGAAGCGCGACCCGGGGGACCGGAGCGCGAGGCGCAGCTCGTACGGCGCGCTCCCGGCACCGGGGCACCACGCCGCGACGGGCCCGTCGACGAGGCGAAGACCGTCGCCCGCGCGGTCGAAGTCGGCGATCACCAGGTCGTGACCGGCGGCCTCGAACCGTTCGACCGCCTGCTCGATGGCCGGCGGCATCAGATCGAGCGCCACGATCTGCGCGTGCGGGTGCTCGATCGATGCCCCTGCCGCTCGACCGTGGTTGATCACCACCTGCACGAAGGCCCGGCCGGCGGCGAGATGATGACGGGCGCGATCTCGGAGCACCGTGAGCACCTCGACCGCTTGTTGCGGATCGAGTCGCGCGAACGAGTCATCGTGCGCGGGGGAGAGCACGACGACTTCGTGCGCGCCCGTCGCGCCCGGTCCGGGGTCGGCGCCGCCGACGATGGGATAGAGGTTCGGTACCACGCGCACGCTCCATCCCGGCGCGTCGGGGGCCCCGCCGCCCGTGCGGTACACCTCGGGCGGCGTCATCTGCTCGTTCCCGGGGCAGAACGGGCACGCGTCCGCGTCCGGTGCGTCGGAGGCGGACGACCGGAACGTGTGCGGGCGCGCCGCGCGCCCGGGCGCGAGGAGCACCCACCGACCCGTCAGCTCGTCCCGCCGCAACTCAGGCATGGAATGGCAGGCTAGAGGCGTGCCGTAGCCTGGGTCCGTGACGCGCATCTCCCGAGTACGGCTCGCGATCCTGGGCGGCGGGCCCGCCGGCAACACGTGCGCAACCGTCGCGGCCACACTCGGGGCGGAGGTGACGCTGGTCGAGCGCGACGTCATCGCCGGCGCGGCCCATTTGTGGGACTGCATCCCCTCCAAGGCGATGATCGCGACCGGTGGTGAGCTGGCCGAGCTGGCCCGCAGTCACGTCATGGGGCTGCAGGCCGAGGGCGGCGTCGACCTGAACGCGCTGCGCGAGCGGGTCTCCTCGATCGAGCAGCGCTTGCACGAGTCGATCGTGCAGCTGCTCGAATCGCAGAAGGTCCGGCTCCTCCGCGGCACCGGGCGACTCAAGGGCCCGCACGAAGTGGTCGTCGAGACCGCCCGCGGCATCGAGGAGCTCGAAGCCGACTTCATCGTCGTCGCCACTGGGTCGCGTCCCCGGGTGCCCGAGTTCGCGCTGGTGGACGGCGAGCGGGTGCTGACGACCCGCCAGGCGTACCCGCCTCCCGAGCTGCCCGAGCACATCGTGGTGGTCGGTTCCGGCGTCACGGGCGTCGAGTTCACGCACATGTTCGACGCCCTCGGATCAGAGGTGACGCTGCTCGTCTCGCGCCAGCAGGTGCTCCCGCTGAAGGACCCCGAGGTGGCGGCCGCGCTCGAGGACGAGTTCATGCGCCAAGGCGTCCGGCTCCTCAAGGGCGCGCGCGCGAGGGGCATCGAGCGCACCGGTGACACCGTGCGTGTCAGCTGCGAGGACGGCCGGGTCGTGGAGGGGTCGCACGCGGTGCTGGCCGTCGGGTCGATCCCCAACAGCGAGGACCTCGGGCTCGACGAGGCGGGGGTCGAGGTCGACGACGGCGGCTACATCCCGATCGACCACCACTGCCGCTCGCAGGTCGAGCACATCTACGCCGCCGGCGACGTGTCCGGGAAGTTGCCGCTGTCCTCGGTGGGGGCCATGCAGGGCCGCAAGATCGCCGAGCACCTCATGGGCTTGCACAACCGCCCGCACCGTCACCTCGACTACGACAAGGCGGCCCAGGCGATCTTCACGGATCCCGAGATCGCCGAGGTCGGGCTGGCCGAGGCCGAGGCGTTCTCGCTGGGCAGGAAGATCCGCGTCACGAAGGTGCCGTTCTCGTCGAACGCCAAGGCGCACATCAAGGGCGACCCGCGCGGGTTCGTGAAGATCCTCTCGGACCCGGCGACGGGCGTCGTGCTCGGCGGGTCAATCGTCGGGCGCAACGCGGCCGAGCTCATCAGCGTGATCGCGGTCGCCGTCACCAACGGGCTCACGGTCAGCGACATCGTCGACTCGCTGCTCGTGCACCCGACCCTGTCGGAGTCGCTGGCCGAAGCCGCGTCGTAAACAGGAAGCGGTTACGCCAAGAGCTCGCCGCGGGTGACCGTCACGGCGCGACCACCGAGAACGGTGCGATCGCCGTCGACCGTGACCCGCACGACGCCACCCCGGGCCGACGCCTGGTACCCGGTCAGCGCGGTCTTCCCGAGCCGCTCCGCCCAGTACGGGCCGAGCGCGCAGTGGGCCGAACCGGTCACCGGGTCCTCGTCGATGCCGAACTTCGGGCCGAAGCAACGCGAGACGAAGTCGTACGCGGCGTCGTCGGCGCGGGCAGTGAGCACCGCGATGTCGAAGGCCGCCAGCCGGGTGAAATCGGGGCGCGCAGCGCGTACTGCGCTCGCGTCGGCGAGCTCCAATACCCAGCCGATGCGCCCGGTGGACGCGACCGCGTCGCCGAGGCCGAGCGCGTCGAGCAGACCGGGATCGGGCTCGGCCGGTACGACACGATCGGCGGGGAAGTCCAGTGCCACGTCGTCGCCGGCTCGGGTGGCGGTGAGCACACCGCTGCGGGTCTCGAAGCATGCTGCCACCTCCGGCGCCAGGTGGCGCGTCTCCCAGAGGACGTGCGCGCTGGCCAACGTCGCATGGCCGCACAGGTCGACCTCGACCGTCGGAGTGAACCAGCGCAGCCCGAATCGTCCCGCTTCGCCGTCGCCGTCGAGCGCGTGGACGAACGCGGTCTCGGACAGGTTCATCTCGGCTGCCACCGCCTGCATCCAGGTCGGGTCGGTAGGCGTCTCGAGCAGGCACACGGCGGCGGGGTTGCCGGTGAAGGGGCCGGACGCGAAGGCGTCCACCTGGAAGA
>DATFPZ010000247.1:0-7405 GCA_035264545.1 Acidimicrobiia bacterium | reverse complement strand
TGGGGCGGAGGCGGCGCGACCTCGGGCTCAGCGGGCTCGGCGACGGGCGCGGGGGCCTTCTCGGCCGCCGGAACCTTCTCGGGCTCGGGCGGCGGAGGCGCGGGCTCGGGTTCGGGCTCCTCGACGACGGGCTCCCTGCGCAGGCCCTTGGAGTCGGCCAGACGGCGGACGCGATCGGCTGACGGGTCGTCGATGCTCGACGAGTGGCTCTTCACGCCGATCTTGAGCTCGTTGGCGAGGTCGAGCACGACGGCGTTCTCGACGCCGAGCTCTCTCGCCAGCTCGTAGACCCTGATCTTCTTGGTCGCCATTTACTCTCGTTCGCCGCCGTTCTTCGGAGGTTCCAACAGTTTCGCACGTAAGGACCCGAGCTCTGCGGCCGGAAGCCGCGTGCGCAGGGCCCGCTCGAGCGCCCTCCGCCTCACCGCCTGCTCGAAGCATCCGGCAGTGGTGGAGGCACAGAGCCACGCGCCCCGCCCCGGTCCGGCGCCGACCGACACCGTGCCGTCGGGCGCCCGGGCGATCCGCACGAGATCGTGCGGATCGGCGACCCGACGACAGCCGACACACGTTCGGCGCCGTCGGGCTTGCTCAGCTGCCGCCGTCCTCCCCCCGGTTCGCCGTGGCCGCGTCGCCTCCGTCGCCGGGGACGGCCGCCGCCGCGGTCTCGGTCTCGCTCGCGTCAGGCGCCGGTGCCGGCGGCGATTCCTCCGCCGATTCGCTCGACGAGTCGCCTGCCGCGTCGCTCGGCGATTCCGCCTCGGTGGCCGCCGCGGCCTGGTCGCCGGCGGCGCCGTTGCCGTCGCCCTCCTTGACCCCGACGACGGTCGGGTCGGGCGCGGCGTACCCGGCCTCGGCGGCGGAGATCGTCTCGCCTCCCTCGGCCGGTTGCCAGACGAGCTCGCCGCTGTCGTTCTTCACCCATTCGCCCTCGGCGTATTCGATACCCCCGCCGGACTCCTCCTCCTGGAGCTGGGTCTCGCTCTTGATGTCGACGCGCCAGCCGGTGAGCCGGGCCGCGAGCCGCGCGTTCTGGCCCTCTTTCCCGATGGCCAGCGAGAGCTGGAAGTCGGGGACGATCACCTCGGCGGTGCCGGTCTCGGTATGGATCCGAACCTCGCGCACGCGTGCGGGCGCGAGTGCCTTCATGACGAACTCCTCGGAGTTCTCGTTGTACGGGACGATGTCGACCTTCTCGCCCCGCAGTTCGTTCACGACCATGCGCACCCGCGACCCTCGGGCACCGACGCATGCGCCGACGGGATCGACGTTGTTGTCGTTCGACGCCACCGCGATCTTCGTGCGGTGGCCGGGCTCGCGTGCGATCGCCTTGATCTCGACGACGCCGTCGACGATCTCCGGCACTTCGAGCTCGAAGAGCCGCTTCACCAAGCCCGGGTGTGTGCGCGACACGACGATCTGCGGGCCTTTGGCCGTCTTGCGCACCTCGACGATGTACGCCTTGAGCCGGGAGCCGTGCTCGTAGCGCTCGTTCTGCACCTGCTCCGCCTGCGGCAGCAGCGCCTCGACCTTGCCCAGGTCGAGCAGCGTGTAACGGGCGTCCGTCTGCTGGATGATCCCGGTGACGATGTCGCCCTCGCGGCCGGCATACTCCTCGTACTTCATCTCGCGCTCGGCTTCGCGGATCCGTTGGAGGATCACCTGCTTGGCCGTCTGCGCGGCGATGCGGCCGAAGTCCTCGGGCGTGTCGTCCCACTCGCGGGTGACGTTGCCCTCTTCGTCGAGCTCCTGGGCGATGACCCGGATGTCGCCGGTCTCGGCGTCGATCTCGACCAGCGCTTCCTCCGCCGCGTTGGGCAGGCGCTTGTACGCGGTCACCAGCGCGTTCGCCAGTGCCTCGAGCATGATCTCGACCGAGATGCCCTTCTCGCGCTCGATGTTCTCGAGCGCCTCCATCATGTCGGAGTTCATCGGGCGACTTCCTTCTGTTGCTTCTTCTTCGCGCGCTTGGGTGGCTTCGGCGTCGCGCCCCATTCGAAGACAGTGCGCGCTTGGGTGATCTGGTCGTAGACAACGTGCTCGAGAACGTGGGTATCGCTGAGGTCGACGGTGATGCCGTCGTCGTCGGCGCTGACCAGCTCGCCCCGGATGCGGTAGACGTCACCACCGGGCTCGAGGGCCCTGATCGACACGGTCTCACCCACCGCCCGCCGGAAGTGCTCGGGCCGGCGGAGGGGACGCTCGAGGCCGGGGCTGCTCACCTCGAGCGCGTACGGTCCGAGGTCGTCGAGGGCGTCGAGCGCGCGCTGGATACGTTCCGATGCCGCCGAGATCGTGTCGAGATCCACGCCGCCGTCACGGTCGACGATGACACGAACGGTCCGGGCGCGGCCCGCGCCTGTGAACTGGACGTCGAAGAGCTCGAGGCCCAGGGACGCGAGCACCGGTTCGACGGCGGCGGCGATCGTCTCTCGTTCCGGCACCGCCTTCACCTCCCCGCTGTCCTCGACCGTCCTGGTCCTCGATCAGCCCTCCGTTGCCACCCGCCGACCAACAAAAAACGTGGGCTTGCGCCCACGTCCCGCCTACCAGTGGGTGGTCGTCAGTCACGACCGAACCCCGTAAGTATAACGGGTCTCGGCCGGTTGAACGCTCCGGGAAACAACCGGGTTCCGCTAGAGACCGAAGATCTCGGCGAGCTCGTGGGGGACGGGCGCCTCGAGCTGGTCGTAGGTGCACGAGCTCGGGTCGCGGTCGGTCCGCCAGCGCTGGAACCGGGCGGTGTGTCGGAAGCGGTCGCCCTGGAGGTGCTCGTAGGCGACCTCGGCGACGAGCTCGATCCGTAGCGGCTCCCACCGGAGGTCCTTTTTGGCGTTCCAGCGGCTGGGCGCGCCCGGCATACGGCCCCCCGACTCCTGCGCCTGGGCGTCGGCCCACTCGCGCCACGGATGCCCCTCCAGCGCGTTCTTCCGATACGGCTGGAGCTCTTTGGCGAGCTTCTTGCGCAGCGGCGCCCCGAAGCTGCTCGCCACCCCGACGTGGTGCAGCGTCCCCCCGTCGTCGTACAAGCCGAGAAGCAACGATCCGACGCCGTCGCCGTCCTTGTGCGTCCGGAACCCGGCGACGGCGCAGTCGGCCGTCCGTTGGTGCTTGACCTTGAACCAGGCGCGCTCGTTCTCGCGGTACTCCCCCGCGCCCGGCTTGGCGATCACGCCGTCGAGGCCTGCGCCTTCGAACTGCTCGAACCAGTCGGCGGCTGTCTCCGGGTCGGCGGTCACGGGGGTCAGATGTATGGGCGGCTTCGCGCGGCGCAGCATCCGCTCCAGGCGCTGGCGCCGCTCGGACAAGGGGTGCTGACGCAGGTCGTCGTCGCCCTCGGCGAGGAGGTCGAAGGCCACGAAGCTGGAGGGCGTCTCGGCCGCCAGCTTCGCCACCCGGCTCGCGGCCGGATGGATGCGCATCTGCAGGAGATCGAAGTCGAGGCCTTGCTCGGTCGCGATCACGATCTCGCCGTCCAGCACCGCTCGCTCGGGCAACGCGCCGCGCAGGTTCTCGACGAGCTCGGGGAAGTACCGGTTGAACGGGCGCTCGTTGCGGCTGCCGAGCTCGATCTCGTCGCCGTCCCGGAACACGATGCAGCGGAAGCCGTCCCACTTCGGCTCGTAGAGCAACCCGTCGCCGGTCGGGAGCTCGCGAACGAGCTTTGCGAGCATCGGCGACACCGGCGGCGCGACCGGGAGCGTCATGCCCGGCTCGCAAGCACGGCCGCGACGACGTCGCCGGTGGCAACCTCGTCTTCGTCGCCGGTGGCGCGGTCGCGGCGCTCCACCACGCCGCGTGCAAGCCCGCGAGCGCCGACCGTGAGACGCGTGGGCATGCCGAGCAGGTCGGCGTCGGCGAACTTGATCCCGGGGCTCGCGTCGCGGTCGTCGTACAGCACGTCGACACCGGCGGCGGTGAGCTCGTCGTAGAGGCGCTCGGCGGCCGCGACCACGTCGGCGGACTGATCGCCCTTGCCCGGAAGCGCCATGAGATGCACATCGTACGGCGCGACCGCGGCCGGCCATGCGAACCCGAGGTCGTCGTGGTGCTCCTCGGCGACGGCCGCGACCGTGCGCGTGACGCCGATCCCGTAGCAACCCATCACCATCGGATGCTGCTCGCCCCCCTCGTCGGTGTACGTGCACTCGAGCGCGTCGGTGTACTTGGTGCCGAGCTGGAATACCTGCCCGACCTCGATGCCCCGGTCGACCGAGAGCGGCTCGCCGCAACGCGGACACGGGTCACCGGTGACGACCTGCGCGATGTCGGCCCACACATCTACGTGGAAGTCACGGTCGAGCACCGCGCGGCGGACGTGGTAGTCGGGCTCGTTCGCGCCCGTGACCCACGCCGCGCCCGAACGCACGAAGCGGTCGGCGACGACGAGCGAAACACCCGGGAGATGCGGACCGATGTAGCCCTTCGGCAGCTCGCGGTGCTGTTCGAAGTCCTCGTTGTCGAACAGCCGCGCCGTGCGCGGCGCAACGGCCTTTTGGAGCAGGTACGGATTGACCTCGCGGTCGCCGGGCACCAACACGAGCCCGACCTCGCCGTCGACGTCGAAGGCGATCGACTTGAGCAGCTCACCGGGACGGACGCCGAGCTCGTCGGCGACGCCGGCGATCCCGGGCAGATCCGGAGTGTGCACCTTCTCCATGGCGGAGATGTCGCCCGCCGGCGCGACGCCTCCGTCAGTGGGCGCGCCGCGCATCGCCACTTGCGTGTTGGCCGCGTAGTCGCAGCTCTTGCACCAGACGAACGCGTCCTCGCCCACCGCGGCGACGGCCATGAACTCGTGGTTCACGTCCCCGCCCATCTGGCCCGCCTCACCCTCCACGGGGCGGAAGGTGAGGCCGCACCGGGTGAACACGCGCGTGTACGCATCGAACATCTGCCGGTAGCTGCGTTTCAGCCCTTCCTCGTCGGCGTCGAACGAGTAGGCGTCCTTCATCAGGAACTCCCGGCCGCGCAGGATCCCGAACCGGGGCCGCAGCTCGTCGCGGTACTTCCAGTTGATCTGGTACAGGTTGAGGGGCAGGTCGCGGTAGCTCGAGTACTCGTTGGCGACGATGGAGGTGATGACCTCCTCCGCCGTCGGCGACAGGCAGAAGCCGGTGTCCTTGCGATCCTCGAGGCGGAACAGCTCGGGGCCGTAGGTCGCGTTGCGGCCGCTGCGCTCCCACAGCTCGAGCGGCTGGATGATCGGCAGCCAGAGCTCCTGGGCGCCGGCGGCGTCCATCTCCTCCCGGACGATCTGGGCGACCTTGTGCACCACCCGGGAGCCGAGCGGCAGCCACGAGTAGACGCCGCTGGCGACCCGGCGGATGAAGCCGGCGCGGACGAGGAGCCGGTGGCTGTCGACCTCGGCGTCGGCCGGGTCGTCCCGCAGCGTGCGCAGGAACAGCTGCGACATCCGCATGGGCAGAGGGTATCGAGCGCCTGATGCGAACCTCAGCGGCGCCAGGCGTCGCTCAGAGACGCATCGGGGTGCGATTCACGACCCCGCCGCCGGGGAAATATTCCTGACCTCGGCGGTGGTATTTGGATCGCGGACCCGCTAGCCTAAATCCGACCGCCGCACTCGGTTTTCCTGGATCCATCCCTCCGGAGGACGACATGGCCATCGACGTGAGCACGCTGTCGACCCGGCCCCTCGACCCCGTCATCGACGAGGAGCTGGTCAAGTTCGAGGAAGGCGTCCGCCAATACCTCGCCGACGAGATCGACGAGGACGTCTTTCGCGTCTTTCGACTGAACCAGGGCATCTACGGCCAGCGCCAGGGCGGGCACAACCAGATGGTACGGGTGAAGGTCCCGCACGGCTCGCTCGTTCCCGAGCAGCTCGAGATGCTCGGGTACCTCGCCGACGAGTACTCGCGGGGCTGGGCGCATCTCACCACTCGCCAGAACGTGCAGATGCACTTCGTGCAGCTCGAGCAGACGCCGGAGTTGCTACGCCTGCTGGCGTCGGTGGACCTGACGACGCGCGAGGCATGCGGCGACACCGTCCGCAACGTGACCGGCTGCCACCTCGCCGGCGCGTGCCCGTTCGAGGTCCTCGACATCAGCCCGTGGGCGAAGGCCACCACCGACTTCTTCCTGCGCAACCCGTACGCGCAGCGACTGCCGCGCAAGTTCAAGATCAACTTCTCGGGCTGCGTCACCGACTGCGGCCAGGCCATGTTCAACGACGTCGGCGTCATCGGCGTGAACCGGCCCAAGCCCGACGGCACGCTCGAGCCCGGCTTCAAGGTGTTCGTCGCCGGTGGTCTCGGCGCCAACCCGCACCCGGCACAGGCGCTCGAGGAGTTCACGCCGCGCGAGCAGCTGATGCCGACGCTCGAGGCGATCGTGCGCGTGTTCGACCACTACGGCAACCGCGACAACAAGCTGCGGGCGCGCATGAAGTGGCTGGTCGACACCATGGGGATGGAGGAGCTGCGCGAGCGCATCTTCAAGGAGCGCAAGTTCCTGCCCGCAGCCACCAGCTACGCCGGTGGAATCCCCGAGGCTGTCCGTGAGCACGGCGACGCCCCGGCCGGCGCGGGCAAGGGCCCGGTCACGCAAGTCGGCGAGGCGCCGGTCAACTTCCTCGGGCTCACGCAGTACGAGCGCTGGGAGAATGCCAACGTCGTGCGCGGCCGCGCCAACGGCACCGTCAGCGCGTACGCATACGCCCGTCTCGGCGACATCACATCCGACCAGTTCCGTGAGCTGGCGGAGATCCAGCGCGAGTTCGGCTTCGAGGTGCGCGTCACGAACCGGCAGAACTTCGCACTCCGAGGGCTGCGCGAGGACCAGCTCGCCGACCTGCACGCACGTCTCGGCGCGATCGGGATGGCGGAGCCGGGCGCCGAGCTCGCCCGCGACGTCGTGGCGTGCCCGGGCGCCGACACGTGCAACCTCGCGGTCACGCAGTCGCGCGGCCTGGCCGACGACATCGGCAAGGCGCTCGAGAACGCCGGCCTGGCGGACGTCGGCGGGGTGCGCGTCAACATCTCCGGCTGCACGAACTCGTGCGGCCAGCACCACGTCGCCGACATCGGCTTCCTGGGGCTCGAGCGACGCGCCCACGGCCATGCTGCACCCGGCTACCACATGGAGCTCGGTGGCCGCGTCGGCAACATGGAGATCGAGTTCGGGCAGAAGGCGATCAAGCTGCCGGCGAAGGCCGCGGCCGACGCCGTCGTACGCGTCGTGCGGACGTTCGCCGACGGCCGTGAGCCGGGCGAGACGTTCACGGCGTGGCTCGACCGCTCGGGCGGCGCCGCGGCGGTGGGCGCCACGCTCAACGACCTCGACGCCTTCCCCGACCCGGCCGACGACCCCGAGTTCTACGTCGACTTCGGCGAGACCGGTCCGTACGTGAAGGAGATCGGCGCGAGCGAGTGCGCGACATGAC
>DATFPZ010000246.1:0-6919 GCA_035264545.1 Acidimicrobiia bacterium | reverse complement strand
GGGACGGGTCGCGGTGACGGTGGCCGAACGCGGCGCACCCCGCAGGACGCTCAGCTCTCCGACGATGGCGCCCGGCCCGACCGTGGCGACCTGGTGGTCGCCGCCTCCGTCGTCCCGGAGAACGGCGGCTTCGCCCGTGATGACGAGCAGGAACGACCGCGCCACCTCGCCCTGCCGGGCCAACACCGCGCCCTCCGGCTCGTCGACCGGCGACAGCATCGAGGCCAGCCCTGTCAGCTCACTCGCGTCGCACCCGCTGAACAAGGGCAGGTGTGCGAGGTCGTCCACCAACCCGGATGCCGCCATGGGCTCAGTTCAGCGCGAATGCAGGAGCGTCCGCGGGCCCCGGGAAAGACACGGTGAGGTGTCGATCCGACGCGCTCCCATTCGTCGTAGTGGTGAACTGACAACGACGAGGAGGAACGATGCGATACGCACTGTTGATCTGTGGCGACGAGAAGGGCATGGAGGCGAGGAGCCCCGAGGAAGCGTCGGCGACCCTGAACGAGTACCTGGCGTTCGGCGAGGAGATGGGCAAGCGCGGCGTGCTGCAGGGAGGCGAGCGCCTCCGGCCGACCACCGACGCCACGACTGTGAGGGTGCGCGACGGCGAGGTCCTGACGTCGGACGGCCCCTTCGCCGAGACCAAGGAGCAGATGGGCGGGTTCTATCTCGTCGACTGCAAGGATCTGGACGAGGCCATCGACGTCGCGGCGAAGATTCCCGGCGCCCGTGATGGAAGTATCGAGGTGAGGCCGATCTGGGAGATCTAGTCCGCGATGTCCAAGCCGCCGTCGCGGACGCATTCCGCGACGAGTGGGGACAGGTCGTCGCCATCCTCATCCGGGTGACGGGCGACTGGGACGTCGCCGAGGAATGCGCGCAGGACGCCTTCGCGCTGGCACTCGAACGGTGGCAGCGCGACGGCATCCCGCGCAATCCCGGCGCCTGGCTCACGACGGCAGCGCGCAACCGCGCCATCGACCGGATGCGGCGCGCTGCAACCGGGGCCAGCAAGCTCCAGGAGGTGGCGGTGCTCTCCGCCGATCACCCGAGGGACAGCGACCAGAGTGGCGTCGGCGACGACCGGCTGCGGCTGATCTTCACCTGCTGCCACCCGGCGCTGGCGCTCGAGGCCCAGGTTGCTCTCACGCTGCGGACGCTCGTCGGCCTGACGACCCCGGAGATCGCGCGCGCCTTCCTCGTCCCCGAGCCCACCATGGCGCAGCGTCTCGTGCGGGCGAAGCGGAAGATCCGCAACGCCGGCATTCCCTACCGCGTGCCGCCGGCGCACCTGCTTCCCGAGCGGACGGGAGCCGTGCTCGCCGTCCTGTACCTGCTCTTCAACGAGGGCTACGCCGCGAGCGCGGGCGCCGACCTCGTGCGCCAGAGCCTCACGGACGAAGCCATCCGCCTCGCCCGCACGCTCACGGAGCTCATGCCGGACGAGCCCGAGGCGCGGGCGTTGCTCGCGCTCATGCTCCTGCACGACGCGCGCCGCGCCGGTCGTGTCGACGACGCCGGCGACCTCGTGCCGCTCGAGGAGCAGGACCGTTCGCGCTGGGACCGGCAGACGATCGACGAAGGCGTCGAGCTGCTCGACGCCGCGCTCCGACGCGCGCGGCCCGGCCCGTACCAGGTGCAGGCGGCCATCGCCGCATGTCATGCGACGGCGCCAGACGCCGAGGCGACCGACTGGGCGCAGATCGCCGCGCTGTACGGGGAGCTCTCGCGCATGGCGCCCACGCCTGTCGTGGCCCTGAACCGGGCCGTGGCGGTGGCGATGGCGGAGGGCCCCGAAGCGGGCCTGGCCCTGGTCGACGAGCTGGAGGGGTCGGGCGCGCTGCGCGACTACCACTTGCTGGCCGCGACCCGCGCCGATCTGCTCCGCCGGCTCGCGCGTCCGGCCGAAGCTGCAGTCGCCTATCGTCAGGCACTCGACCTCGCGGGCACGGAAGCCGAGCGCCGGTACCTCGCCCGCCGGCTGGCTGAGACGGAACGCGCCTGAGCGCTACGGCACGCCGGTGAGGATGTTGCGGACGGAATCGCTGAACGCATGACTGAAGCCGGGCACAGCCAGGTTGCCGGACCGTCGCCAGAAGATCGACAGGAAGATTCCCATCGGGACCATGACGGCGGGGAGCTTCAGGACCGCCTCGACGACGGGCGTACCGACCGTCAGCGGCAGGTGCCACCAGCTCCACAGCAGCGACACGAAGATCGCCGACAGGACGCCGTGCCGTTCGCCTTGGTGGTGGACGTGCGAATCGAGCGCGCCCCGGAACCAGACCTCCTCCAAGACGAACACGGCAACCAGGTACGTGCCCAACGAGACGAAGAAGTCGCGCGTGGCCGGGGCGTCGAACGGGGAGCCGAACGGGTGCGCGGTGGTCGTGTTCGCGTAGGCGTCGATCGCAGTGAGGATGCCGATGAGCCCGGCGGTCAGGAGGCACTTCGCGAGATCACCCCACGTCGCGTCGGTGAACTGCCGCGCTGCATACCCGGCGCCGATCGCGCCGACGAACAGCGCGATGTCATAGCCGACGAATCCGGCGCCGTTGGTGTCCGCGAGGTCGCGAACCAGGAGATAGACGGGCACGATCATGAGCACGACCGTGACCGGGGCCAGGACGCTCCGGAAGCTCAGCCGCGGTCCGTCTCGGACCCAGAGCTCGCGGAGCGGCCGCTTGCGAATCGCGAGCTGGAACACGACCGTGAGCGGGATCCCGATGAGCAGGTACACGCATTGGCGGTTGAGCGTCTTGCCGAGGTCGAAGACGTAGCCGATCGCGACCCATCCGGCGACGAACGCCAGGGCTTCCAACATTCGCCGCGCCCGCCGCGCCGGCTTCGATGTCGCGGTCTCTCCGGTCTCGTGTGCCATCGCGTCACCGCTCCTCGGCGAGGTCGGGCGGGCCGACGCGCCTGTCGAGCCAGCTCTGCAATGGCTTGGATGCGCGGAGGAATCCGACCAATCGCTCCTTCGCCTTGCGCGTGCCCAGCCACGCGCCGACGGGCCACTGCTTCCAGCTGATGAGCCCCTTGTACCGAAGCAGTTCGATGCGCGGGTGGTCCTTCGGATAGCCCTGGGGCGCCGTTTTCAGCACGTCGTGGGCGTCGACCGTGATGCCGCTCCTGCGGAGCTTGGAGACGATCTGCGCGAGCTGCCGGCCGCTCCGGTCGTCGGCCACGGCCCGCCGGTACCGGTCGAGTTGATCGGGCGCCGGCATGTACAAGCCGCAGCCGGCGCCCAGACCCTCGGCGGAGAAGCTGATGTACCCCCCGTTCGCGAGCGTGGCCGCGATCGCTGTCTTGTACGGCGACTTGTCCTTGCTGAAGCGAACGTCGCGGTACGGGCGGAAAATCCTGCCCTCCCCGAACTGGGGCGCGAGCTCGACCAGGAGCTCGTCCATCGGGCCGCGTACCAGCTCCTCGTAGACGGCTTTGTTGTCCTGCCAGTACGTCTTGGAGTTGTCCGCCTCGAGGCCCTCGTAGAACTCGATCGCCTCTGCGGGCCAGCCTCGGAACGCCATCGATACCTCTCTTGTCGCCGTCGCAAGCTCCGGCTTTGCGGCGCCGGTCGGCAAAGCCGCCGTCGCCGCCGGAATCTAGCCAGCTCGCGCCGCTCGCTCGTCGAGCCGATCGAGGATGGCTCGGCCCCGCGCCGACAGCCGGTACCCGACCTCGAGGCTCTCGGTCAGCCCGAGCTCCTTGAGCTTGCGGACGTCGCGTTTGAACGCCGGCTTGTCCTGCCTCAGCGCCGGGGCGAGATCGCCGGCTCGAACCTCCGGGCGGTCACGGATCAACCGCAACACCGTCAACGTCCACGCGCCGTGATTGCTGGCCGCGTCGAGCCGCGCCATACGCCGCTCCACTTCCGCCAGCTCGTCGTCGGTCAGCGCGTCGCGTCCGCGCAACTCCACTCGCGGGTCGGGTCCGGCGACGTGCAACCCGATCCGGTACACACGGCCGTCGCGCTGCCCGGCGATGTCATCGTGGAGTGCGGCAAGAGATGCGAATCCGGCGCGGCGAGCATCGTCCTCGGTGATGTCGGCGACGCGCACTTCGGAGACGGCATTGACGGCGAGAACTCCGACCGCAGTGCGGAGCTGGCTCCCGGCTCGAACGCGCGGACGCGCCCAGCGCCGGAACGCGAGGCTGATCGTGCCGTCGGCGAGGCCGTCGAGGACACGACGCTTGAACAGCACGGCGATCGCTCCGCCGACGCTACGCGCGCACCTCGGTGAGGCCACCTTCACCCTGCTGGTAGCCCGTGCCCGTCGGCTGCATGAACCCCCACTCGTAACCGTCCGGATCCGTGACGCCGTACGTCCGCACGCCGTACGGCTTGTCCTCGGGAGGCTCGGCGTCGACGCCGGCCGCCTTCACGCGCGCGTAGTGCGCGTCGACGTCGTCCACCCAGATCAGGATGAGCTGCTCGGGACCGTGACCCTTCTCGTTCCAGTACCCGGGGTCGCGACCCGAGAGCCAAAGCTGCTGCTCACCGACGAGCATCTCCGCTTCTCGCACTCGTCCGTCGCCGTCGACGTAGCGGGAGATCTCCTCGAACCCGAACACCCGCGCCAGCCATTCGAGACTCGCGGCGGCGTCTTCGTAGTGCAGGTAGGGCGTGATGCCCCGGAACTTCACCGTGCTCATCGCGGCTCCTTCTCGAGGTATTCGGCGAACCATCCCAGCAGCACGGGCTCGCCCTTCTGCACGTTGGCAACGCCGGCGGCTGCGACCGCCGGTGGGAGCGCGTCCCACCCGCGGTGCTCGAGCACCACGCGGGTGCCGCCCTCGGTCGGCTCGAAGCGCACCTCGACCTCGGTGACGTGACCGCCGTCGTGGATGAGATAGTCGAGCAGCAGCCGCTTGCCCGGCTCCCACGCCTTGATGCGGCCGAAGTCGTAGCCCTCGCCCGTCTCCTCGTCCCACACCTCGATCCACCGTCCACCAACGCCAGGCTCGAAGCGGATCGCGACCGCGCGCTCCGGGTTCTTCCAGCTGTGCGGCCCACGCTGGTACCACGCGTCGATCTCCTCGGTGAAGACCTCGAACGCTGTGGCCGGATCGACCGCGACCTCGACGCTCGTCGTGACGGAGTCGGTCGAGCTCATCACGCACCACCCTTGCGTCTGCTCCGACGCTCGGCGTGAGCCTTGAACGCGCCGAGCTGCTCACCCCAGAACGCCTCGACCTGGTCCAGCCACGCCTGCAACGCGACGAAGGGCTCGCGACGCAGTCGATAGACGCGCAAGCGCGCATCATCGTCGACCCCGGCCGCTTCGACGAGGCCGGTCGCCCGGAGGACACGCAGGTGCCGGCTCATCGCCGGCGCGCTCGTCTCGGCCGAGGCGGCGAGCTCGCCGGCGCGGCGCGGGCCGGTCCGCAGCAGGTCGACGACCTGCCGCCGGGTGGGATCGGCGAGCGCTGACAGCGTTTCGTCGACATCTTTCATGACCGCGTCAATGCTTCCAGGCCGGCGGTCATCGCGGGCGGTGCTGCGTGCCCTCGCCCCGCGTGATGTTCAGAGTGTCGCCGGCTTCGAGAACGATCGCCCGATGCCACACGCCGCGCGGCACGATGCATGTCTGTCCCGCCTCGAGCTGCATCACCCGCTCACCATCCGGCTCGTCGAGCACGACGTCGATGGCACCCGACAGCAGGCACACGACCTCGTCGCCGGCGGGGTGCATCTCCCAGATGTCCCAGTCCCGGGCGTTGTGGTAGGTGCCCACGAGCCGCCCGCCCTGCAGGTCGGGCCGGCGGTCGATCGTCTGCCAGAACTCGTCGTCGACCTCGACGGCGAACGCCTGCGGGCCGTCGTCGAGCTGCACGTACCTGGTGGCGAGGTCGAACGTCGGCCTCACCGCTTCCGTGGTTGTTTCCATGGGTCCTCCTCCGAGGCTTTGACCGCCCGTTACCGATCTGGATAACTATTTACTACTACGTTAAGTACTCTGCGTCAACCGAGGCGCGCCGGCGGGCCATCATCGGGGGGTGAGCGATTCGGCCCGCGGACGTCTGCTCGTCGCGACGCCCACGCTGTACGACCCGAACTTCTTCCGCTCGGTCGTGCTCGTCCTTGAGCATGGTGAGGACGGCGCGCTGGGAGTGGTCCTCAACCGGCCGAGCGAGACCGCCGTGGGAGAGACGTTGCCGGTTTGGAACGGGCTGGCGTCGGACCCTGGGGTGGTTTTCGTGGGCGGCCCGGTGTCGCCCGACGCCGCCATCGGCGTCGCCCGCGCCCGTACCTCCGATCAGAACGAGGGATGGGCGCCTCTGTTCGGCTCCCTTGGGACGGTCGACCTCGGACGCGACCCGGTCGAGCTCCCAGTCGACGTCCAGAACCTGCGGGTCTTCGCCGGGTATGCGGGCTGGACGGAGGGGCAGCTCGACGGCGAGCTCGACGCCGGCGGCTGGTTCGTCGTCGACGCCGCCCCCGACGACGTGTTCACCGCCGACCCGGCGCGACTGTGGGTCTCGGTTCTGCGCCGCCAGGGCGGCCGGCTGGCCATGTTCGCCACCGCTCCCCCGCATCCCTCGCAGAACTGATGGTGCGGACCGTCGTCGATGGGATGAACGTGATCGGATCCCGGCCCGATGGTTGGTGGCGCGATCGCGACGCGGCGGCGCGGCGTCTGCTGTCCCGCCTCCAGCACGCCGCGACGCGTTCGCACGAGGCGCTCACCCTGGTTTTCGACGGGCGGCCGACGGCAGACGTGGCCGAGGGCGTGCACGACGGGGTCGAGGTGCACTACGCCCGCCGACGCGGCCGCGACGCGGCCGACGACAGGATCGTCGAGCTCGTCGGGGCCGACTCGGATCCGGCGACATTGCGCGTGGTGACGTCGGACCGCGAGCTCGCCGAGCGGGTCACGGCACTCGGCGCGACGACCGAAGGGGCGGGCGCGTT